>CAZLHW010000118.1:7450-9530 GCA_964559085.1 uncultured Acidobacteriota bacterium
GAGCGCTCCACTTCTTGGATTCGAATCGATGAACATCCATGACCGAGTGCCCAGGCATCAAAAAATCCGGTAGGCGAAATCTCCTGCTCCGCGTTCTTTAGTAATGAAAGGGGGAATCCTGTTTCGCCCCCTCCTGAGGAACTTTTAGAGGCACGGCGCCGATGCACGGCAACCGACCCTGCATTGAGACCTAAGCATGAGACCATTCTATGACTAAAAAGATATTGATCATTGATGATGAAGAAGAGATTTGCGAGATTGTCAAAATGTACCTGGAGCAACTGGGCGAATTCAGCGTTCTGACCGCCCATAACGGATTGGACGGCCTCGACAAAGTAAGGCGCGCCATGCCGGACCTGGTTCTCTTGGATATCAGCATGCCCATAATGAATGGATTCAAGGTTCTGGAGTCTCTTAAGGCAAGTGACACAACCCACCACATTCCGGTAATTATGCTTACCGGAGCGCCTGATGACGAAGCCGTCGTTTCTCTGGCACATAAATACGGCGATGATTGCCTTGCCAAGCCGTTTGACATCGAAGCACTGAGAAATGCGGTTCTATCCAGAGCATAAAAATCGGGGATGCATCCGTTTTCAAATCGGCTATAATACAAAAAAAAACAACTGTCGCATATTTGAAACAATCGAAGGAGGATGTGGCATCTCATGAAAAAGAACATCATTCTGCTTGGATTAGTCGCCCTGGTTATGACGGCAGCGACGCTCTGGGCCGCCGATATAACAGGAAAATGGAAGGCGCAGGCACAGGGCTCCGACATCACTCTGGATTTCAAGGTTAATGGAACCACCCTCACGGGAACTCTTGAGAATTCTCAAATGCCCGGACCCGTTGAGATCAAGGATGGAAAAATTGAAGGGGACAACGTTTCATTTACCATCCTTCGCAAGTTCGGCGAAACGGAAATGAAAATTGTCTGGAAAGGCAAGGTCGCCGGTCAGGAGATCAAATTTAAGCGGGAAGTTGCCGGCGGCGGAATGGGAGGCCCGCAAGGAGGAGATCCGCGCGGGGATGAGGTGGATGATGGGGGAGGAGCCGCCCGAGGTGATGAACCCGGGACATAGCTATGGGAAGGAGCCGTCGTACCGTGCGGAATTGTTCTACCGCGCGGAGGTGCCCGGGGACGTGGAAAAGACGCAGGAGATGGTTGGGGAGTACATCAACATGGATATCTTTGCGCCGAAGGGGGCGGCGGGGCGCAAGGAGAAGCCGGCGACGATGCTGTATCTGGGGCCGGCGAACTGCCGGACGGGGTACGTGGAGGTGGACTGTCACCGGGAGTGGTGGTGGCGGACGGTGTCGCAGGCGGGATTCGTGTTCGCGTCGCTGGACATGGTGGGGACCGGGGGGCGGACGGAGGAGGCGACGCTGTTCTACGAGCGGCATCCGGAATGGTCGATGATGGGGAAGATGGTGCGGGACGCGCGCGCGGCGCTGGAGGTGTTGAGACGTCAGCCCTGCGTGGACGCGGAGCGGATCTACGTGTGCGGGTTCGCGATGGGTGCGATGGCGGCGCTGCACCTGGCGGCGGTAGAGGAGCGGTTCGCGGGGCTGATCACGCTGTGTCCGCCTGCGCCTTTCCGGACGGATGGGGATGAGCGGGAGACGGGAGGATTGAGGCGGTGGTCGCACACGGGGATGCTGATGCCGAGGATGGGACTGTTCATCGGCGAGGAGGAACGGGTGCCCTACGACGTGGACGAACTGATGGCGTGCGCGGCGCCGAAGGCGCAGCTGGTGATCAGTCCGAAGCTGAACAGCGAGGCGCCCGTGGGTGAGGTGACGAGGGCGGTGGCGGGTGCGCGAGAGGTGTACGAGATGATGGGCGCGGGTGAGGCGTTGACGCACCTGGCGACGGAAGACCACGCGTGCTTCAGCGTGAAGAGCGAGGGGCTGATCCTGGAATGGCTGGGGAAGATGGGTACGAGGTAAGGAGGGAGGCGTGCTGCGGATCGAAGGGACGATCTATACGGGGCGGGCGGAGGAGCCACGGACGGATTGCGTTCGGGGGGGTGAGGACGGGCGGATCGCGGCGACGGGGGCGCGTGCGCGTAAGGGG
>CAZLHW010000119.1:0-4426 GCA_964559085.1 uncultured Acidobacteriota bacterium
TGCCGACTTATTCCAACTCGGTGACCGGCGAGCTGACGACGCCAACGGGCGCAACCCTGCTGGCGTCGCTGGTGGAAGAGTTCGGAACCCGCCCGTCTTTGAAAATCCGGCAGTCGGGATACGGAGCCGGTACACGGCAGACCCCTGGAAATGCAAACGTTCTGCGTATTACGCTGGGAGAGCCTGTTCCTGCAACGGATGTTTCTCCGGAAGAGAAGGTATCCGTGCTGGAGGCTGCAGTTGATGATATGAGCCCTCAGCTCTATGGCCATTTTCAGGAGAAGGCGCTCGCCGCCGGGGCGCTGGATGTGTATGCAACCCCCATCTATATGAAGAAAAATAGGCCGGCGATGAAGATCACGTGTGTTTGTGCCGTCGCTGATGTGGATCGGCTGACCGATATCCTATTTCGCGAAACGACAACCATTGGCGCGCGCTATTCGATCGCCCGGCGCAAGACGCTCAGCCGGGAATTTTTGAAGGTGGAAACGGAATTCGGCGCTGTAACGATGAAGGTGTCCCGCCTGGGTTCGCATGCGGTCAATTTTGTCCCCGAGTTCGAAGATTGCAGGAGGTTGGCGATGGAAAAAGACATCTCTCTGAAAGATGTCCAATCGGCCGCCGTTTATGCGTACATGCGGGCGAAAAAATAAAAGGGCATAATTTTGGGAGCAATGTAAATGTCCGAAGAAATTCTCAATCCGATCAGTATCGAAGATTTTGCCAAAGTCCAGATGCGCGTAGGGGAGGTGCTGGCGGCGGAAAAGATTGAAGGCTCCCGGAGACTCGTTAAATTGAAGGTCGACATCGGGACAGAGGTGCGGCAGGTGGTAGCGGGAATAGCCGAAGCCTATGAGCCGGCAACCCTGCTGAATCGGAAAGTTGTGGTTGTGACGAACCTCAAGCCTGCAAAGCTCATGGGCGTGGAATCCAACGGTATGATTGTGGCTGCGTCCGTTGACGGAAAGCCGGTCCTGGCCACATTCGCCGAGGAAGTGGCCAACGGAGCGCTGCTCCGATAAATGATGCCTATCGGCTTCTCTCCTGTGATAAGATGCCAGCCGGTTGAAAGAGAGTTTGGTTGCCGGCAAATCCGCTTCAGAGAGTGATGAATTGAATCCGCAGGAAATCTACAAACTGATCGAAAATGGAATGGCGCAGGTTGAAGACGAGCTCGCGCGGCAATCCCGCGCCGGGATTCCGCTGATTGATAATATCGGTCAGTATATCTGCAACAGCGGGGGTAAGAGGATACGCCCCGCCATTCTTCTGCTCGGCGCTAAACTGTGCGGTTATGAAGGCCCGATCGGTCCAAGACTTGGCGCCGTTATCGAGCTGATCCACTCGGCGACTCTGGTGCATGACGACATCATCGATAACGCGGATGTTCGCCGGGGGCGCGCCTCGGTCAATGCGCAGTGGGGGAATGAGATTACCGTCCTGATGGGGGACTGGCTGTACATGACCTCATTCAGCATGGCCTTGGAGCAGCGACAACTCAGGGTTCTGGATGTCCTGATTGAAGCTACCCGCAAGATGGTGGAGGGAGAGCTCATACAGCTTACGTTCAACGGGGCCCTGGATATTACCGAGGACCAGCATCTGGATATCTCGATGCGCAAAACGGCATATCTTTTTTCCGCCTGTTCCCAGCTCGGAGGAATTCTGGGCTCCGCGGGAGAGGAAAAAGAAGAGCTTCTGCGCATGTACGGTTTGAATGTCGGCATGGCGTTTCAGCTGGTCGACGATGTCCTCGATCTCACGTCCAACGAACTCACTTTGGGCAAGCCGGTCGGGAGCGATCTGAAGGAAGGGAAACTCACGCTTCCCCTTATTTATCTGATGCGCGACGGCGAGCCTCGGCACCGGGATCTGGTTCGCGATGCGCTGCGGTCGGATAACCTGGATGCCTCAAGCCGCGATACGATTGCTCAGCTGGTTCGCGAATACCACACCGCCGACCGGGTACTGGACAAAGCCCGCGACTACGCGCAAAAAGCCAAGGACTGCCTGAAGGGTTTTCCTGCCTGTGCCGCGCGAACGGCCCTGCTGTCCATCCCGGAATATATCGTCGAAAGAGACCGGTAACGGAATTACGAATTACGAGTGGCGCATTACGAATTGAGAAACGCCGGTCAGGAGAGGCGGAAGTTCCCGATCGGGTTCCCGGCGCGGATTAATACGACAGCGCACTATAAAAAACAGCCACGGATTGCACGTATTTCACAGAAATAGAAATAATTGAATCTGTGGAATCCGGGCAATCCGTGGCTGTTTTAACGCCAAATGTTCTCTACGGCGACGTGGTTGTGATGCTGCCGCATCTTACGGGTTGGGGGGTGTGGTCTGTTCATTTTCCAGCGGAACTTCATCCGTTGGAGGCTCGGGCGGCGTTGCGGTCTGGAATTGCTCAACGGGTTTGTCTTTCAGGATGGACTGCATGGTCTCAATCCAGATGGGCAGAGCTACAGCGGCGCCGGATGGCTTCTCTCCCAGCGGTGTCTTCTGGGCATCGCCGCCCCAGACCGCCGCCGGTAGGGCGGGGGTGACTCCGACGAACCAGGCATCGGTAAAATCGTTGGTAGTGCCGGTTTTCCCGCCCAGCGGCCGGCCGATGGACTTGGCTGCGGCGGCGGTTCCGCTTTGCACGACATCCTGCAGCAATCCCAGCATTTTTTCGGCTATTTCGGGACTCAGCACCTGGTGCGTTTGCGGAATACTCTCTTCTTTTTTAAGACGATCATAGTCTTCAACTCTTCGGATGAAATAGGGTTTTGCCTGCACGCCCAGATTCGGGAATACGGTGAATGCGGAGGCCATCTCCAGCGGGGTTGCTTCGCAGGCGCCGAGCGCCAGCGGGAGATAGGGATCCAACGTTCCACTAAGGCCGAATCGACGGGCCATCACCACCACGTTCTTGATGCCGATAAGGGAGGCGATCTTTATGGTGGGCACATTTCTGGACTGGGCAAGCGCGCGGCGAAGAGTAATCTGTCCTTCAAATTTCCCGTCGTAATTGCTGGGAGACCAGGTGCGGCCGAGTCCGTCCGCAAAGCTGATCGGCGCATCGAGAATGGAGCTGTCCGGCGTCATCCCCTTCTCGAGAGCCGCTGCATACACAATCGGCTTAAACGTCGAACCGACTTGGCGCATTGCTTGAGTTGCCCGGTTGAACTCACTGGATTCAAAATCGTATCCGCCCACCATTGCCTTGATTTCTCCGGTACTGTTTTGGAGGATGATGACGGCGCCTTCAACGGCCGGGCGCTGGTCCAGCAGAAGCGAGGCGGTCTTTTTCGCTTCATCTATGCAGACGATTTTGAAGTAGGCAAGGTCTCCCGGTTTCAGTATCTGTCCGGCCGTTTTGGCCCGGGTCCATTCGATTTCCCTGGGGCCTATCGTTCCGTGCAACTTCCCCACGCGCACCGAGGCCGAAGGCCCCGAGATCTCCTCTATTAATCCAACGACGATGTCTTCCGGATTCGGGGCATTTCGCCAGCTGGGATGCACATAAGTGCCGAGACTATTGGCCGGATCGTTTAATATGTTGCCGATCGCGCCGCGCCATCCGCGCGCCTTGTCATATCGGCGCAGCCCGTCGCATAACGCCTTGCGCGCCGCAGTCTGCATTTCTATATTAAGCGTCGTATAGACACGAAGCCCTCTTCTCCAGATTTCCTCCGTTGAGTAGCGGTCGGCAAGAGACTTCCGCACCCATTCGAGGAAATGAGGAGCATTTTTTGCGCTGCTTGGAGTGGATGGCTTGAGAATAAGGGGCTTGGTCTTTGTTTCTGCGGCCAATTTTTCTGAAATCATGTGTTCACGGGCCATCCTCTCAAGAACCAGGTTCCGCCGACTGAGGGCGGCCTGCGGATGCAGGCGGGGGGAGTAAATCGTCGGATTACTCGGCAACCCCGCAAGCATGGCGCACTCCTCGAGAGTCAGGTCTTTCAGCTGCTTTCCGAAATAATAGTCCGCCGCCGCCGCTACCCCGTAAATCCCGGGTCCCATATTGAGGAGGTTGGCGTAGAGAGTAAGGATCTGCTGTTTGGAATACTGTCTTTCAATCTTCCAGGCAATCAGCACTTCCTTGATTTTCCGATCATAGGTTTTTTCAAAGTTATCGATCAGCATACGGGCCAGCTGCTGGGTAATGGTGCTGGCGCCTTTGCCGACAGGGTAGCTTTGCCGAATGAAGTCTTTGAAGACAGCCCGGATGATTGAATAATAATTGATGCCTGAATGCTTGTAGAATTGATCGTCTTCCGTGGCAATAAGGGCGAGCTGCAGGTACGGGGGGATTTCCTCGTACGATACGATTATTCGTTTTTCGATAAACAATTCGCAGATAACTTTGATGTCGTCGGAATAAACATCGGTGATCACTTACGCGCGATAATGCTCCCGACTTTGGATTTTGGGGAGG
>CAZLHW010000119.1:4436-9524 GCA_964559085.1 uncultured Acidobacteriota bacterium
TCGGGCACGCTCCCCGGCGCCCCGGATTCAAGCCGCCGCCGTCCGGATCAGGGCGGCACCCGTCAAAACCGCGGTTCGCCCGCTTCCTCCGAAGCGGGCGCAGCGGCCGTTTTACCATCCAGAAATTGCACCCGGGACGCGACAATGTCCGTGAAATAATGTTTTTCTCCGGGGGCCTTTTCCCAGGAGCGCGTCTGGAGGTGGCCTTCAATACAGACAAGCCTGCCCTTTTTCAGATGCTGGTTGCATTGTTCAGCCGCCTTGCCGAATACAACGATTCGGTGCCACTCGGTTGTTTTTTCGCCGTTTCCGTTGTGATAGGTGTCTGTCGCCAGGCTGAAGCTGGATACGCGGGTGCCGCCGGCCGTTGTCCGTTCCTCGGGGTCCTTTCCCAGTCTCCCGATCAGTATGACTTTATTCAAAGTTCCCATACGCCATGCTCCTCGCCTATCTAATGAAGCAATGACGCTTTGAGCAATAAAATCTGCCGTTTTTCTGTTTCCCGTCAGGCATAGCGACGGCGGCGGCCCGTTTCTTACTTGCAGCGTTTTCAATTTCGAAATGGAAATCGGCGGCGGACCGCAAACAGTCAATGGAAAACCCGAAACGGGGAACTGGAAACGGGAAACCGGAAACCTGTATCTTTGTTCCATGAAATACGACTTTGACGAGATTGTTCCGAGAAGGAATACGGATAGCTTCAAGTGGGGCCTTTATGACGAGGATGTCGTGCCGATGTGGGTTGCGGATATGGATTTTAGATCGGCGGAGCCCATTATTGCGGCATTGCGCGCCAGAGTGGAACACGGCGTTTTTGGATACAGCCGCCCGTCTGAAATGCTGAGCCGGGCGATTCAGGAACGAATGCATCGGCTGTATCGCTGGGACATTCAGGATCCGGACATTTTATATGTCCCTGGAATTGTAACGGCGCTCAACATCGCCTATCAGATCTTCGCGGGCGCGGGCGAAGGCATCGTAGCTCAGCCGCCGGTCTATTTTCATTTTTTGCGCGATCCGGAGCATCATGGACGGATTCTTTTGGATGCGCCCCTTGTGCCGAACGGCGATCGCTATGAAATCGACTTTGACCGGCTGGAGCGCGCCATCAAGCCGAATGCGAGACTTTTTGTGTTATGCAATCCGCACAACCCCGTGGGGCGGGTGTATACCGAGGCCGAACTGAGCCGGATTGCCGATATCTGTCTGCGCCACAACTTGATTCTTTGTTCCGATGAAATTCACTGTGAACTCGTCTATCCGCCGCATCGCCATATTCCGATTGCGTCGATCGATCCGGAGATTGCGGCGCGCACCGTCACCCTGATGGCACCCAGCAAAACCTATAACGTGGCCGGCCTCGAATGCGGGTATGCCGTCATAACGAATCCGGAACTTCGAAAGAAATGGAAGGACTTCAGCTACGGATTGATCCCCGGCGTGAATATTGCGGGTCATGTTGCCGCGCTGGCCGCGCTAAGCGCAGGCCAGGAGTGGCTGGATCAGGCCCTGGCGTATTTACAGGGAAACCGCGATTTTCTTTTCGCCTACATTCATGAAAACATGCCTTCGATTCGGATGTTCGCCGTGGAGGCGACTTATCTGGCGTGGCTGGACTGCCGCCCCGCTCAATTGCGGCAAAATCCGGCGGATTTTTTTCTGAAACAAGCGCGTGTCGGGCTGACGGACGGCGCCGAATTCGGCAAGGGCGGCGAAAACCATGTCCGTCTTAATTTTGCATGCTCCAGAAAATTATTGGCGCACGCGCTCGACAGGATGAGAAACGCGCTGAAAAACGCCGGTCAGGAAGTCTTTTCTTAGGGGTGGGAAAGGCTCCGGGCCGGCCGATCGAAGACAAATCATCTCTAAATATTTCATTTGCTTGACAGGATTCCGACCGTTTGCTATATTCACCGGGTTTTTCGCTGAATTTGGCATGGCTCGGGGATGCCTTAATGTGATGCTACTCCTGGCCGTGTGTGTGACTTATTTAATAATTAAGGAGAGCATAGTTTGCCGACCTTCAATCAGCTGGTACGATCTGGCCGAAAGAAGATTCGTTATAAGACGAAGAGTCCGGCTTTGCAGGGGAGTCCTCAGCGCAGAGGCGTTTGCACGAGGGTGTACACTTCGACGCCCAAGAAACCCAATTCTGCGTTGCGTAAAGTTGCGCGTGTCCGTCTGACCAATGGAATCGAGGTTACGACTTATATTCCTGGAATCGGGCACAATCTGCAGGAACACTCCATCGTTTTGATTCGTGGTGGACGTGTCAAGGACCTCCCCGGGGTTCGGTACCATGTGGTGCGCGGGACACTGGATTCCGTTGGAGTTCAGGATCGCAAGAATTCCCGCTCCAAATATGGAGCCAAGCGGCCTAAAAGCTAATCACTTCTTCATAACTACTGTTACAGGGTGAGCGATGACCACCCGCCAAGAATCCTCCGCCGGCGTTAGCCAGAAGCCGGCAGGATTCGCTCCAGGCGGGAATCGTCACCCTATGCAGTATTAGTACCAGCAGGGTTTTGGGAGATCTTTCAGTATGCCGAGGCGCAGAGAAGTAGCAAAAAGAGAAACGCTGCCGGATCCCATGTTCGGAAGCACGCTCATAACCAAGTTCATCAACTGCATGATGCTTCAAGGTAAAAAGAGCGTGGCGGAAGGGGCATTTTATGGCAGCCTCGAAATCGTCAAAGATCGGACCAAAGAGGACCCTGTAAAAATTTTCAAAAAGGCCCTCGACAACGTCAAGCCGATTCTCGAAGTGAAGTCCCGACGGGTCGGCGGCGCCACCTACCAGGTTCCGATCGAGGTGCCTCAGGATCGCCGGACTTCCCTGGCAATCCGATGGATTATCAACAATGCCCGCGCGCGCGGCGAGAAAACGATGCGCGAGAAGCTGGCAGCCGAGATTCTGGATGCCTCCAACAATCGCGGTGGGGCAATTAAGAAGAAAGAAGATACTCACCGTATGGCAGAAGCCAACAAGGCTTTTGCTCATTACAGGTGGTAAAGAGGTTTTTCCGTGGGTCGTTCGGTACCGCTGGAATTGACACGAAATATCGGCATTATGGCGCACATAGATGCCGGAAAAACGACGACCACGGAGCGCATCCTTTATTATACGGGCATTACGCACAAGCTCGGAGAAGTTCACGAAGGCACCGCCACGATGGATTGGATGGAGCAGGAACAGGAAAGAGGCATCACAATTACGTCGGCTGCCACGACCTGTTTCTGGGCCGATCACCGGATTAATATTATTGATACCCCGGGGCACGTCGATTTCACGGCTGAAGTGGAGCGCAGCCTTAGGGTTCTGGATGGCGCCGTCGCTCTTTTTGGCGCCGTGGCATGCGGCGAGCCGCAGTCCGAAACGGTCTGGCGGCAGGCCGACAAATATTGCGTACCACGCATTGGGTTTGTAAACAAAATGGATCGTCCCGGAGCCGATTTTCCGCGAGTACTGGATATGATGCGCACGCGTCTGCATGCAGCGCCCGTGGCTGTCCAGCTCCCGCTCGGCAAGGAAGACGAGTTCCGCGGAGTCATCGATCTGATCCGGCAAAAGGCCATTTTTTTTCACGATGAGACTCTCGGCGCCGATTACGAGATTGAAGACATTCCTGCGGAATTTCAGGCCGATGCAGCCCTTTACCGCGAAAAGATGATCGAGTGCGCATCGGAAGCGGATGATCATCTTCTTGAGAAATATTTGGGCGGCGACGAAATTACGGACCGGGACATCGAAGGCGCATTGCGCAAGGGAACGATCGACCAGAAATTTGTCCCCGTTCTCTGCGGCTCCGCTTTTAAAAACAAGGGAATTCAGCAGCTGCTGGATGCCATCGTAGCCTACCTTCCCTCGCCTTTAAATGTCCCCCCCGTGAAGGGAATAGTAACAGACGGAGGGGAGCCCCCGATTCGGAAGGCCTCGGACGATGAACCCTTTTCCGGTCTGGTCTTCAAGATCATGACCGATCCTTTCGTAGGGCATCTGGCTTTCTTCCGCGTCTATTCCGGCCAGCTGAAAGCGGGAAGCAGCGTATTCAACTCCACTCGGAACTCGGTGGAACGCGTCGGTCGCCTACTGAAAATGCACGCCAACAAGCGCGAGGAAATAAAGGAAGTTTTTTGCGGTGATATCGCGGCGGCGGTCGGCCTAAAATCGGTAAGCACCGGGGATACAATTTGCGACAAGCAGAACCCCATCGTCCTTGAGGCTATCGAATTCCCGGCCCCTGTTATCGACGTTGCGGTTGAACCCAAAACCAAGTCCGATCAGGAAAAACTGGGCCTGGCTCTGGATAAGCTCATGCGCGAAGACCCTACCTTCCGGGTTCATACCGATCCGGATACCGGACAAACAATCCTCTCCGGCATGGGGGAACTCCATTTGGAGATCCTGGTTGATCGCATGGTTCGGGAGTTCGGTGTTGCCGCAAACATCGGCAGACCGCAGGTAGCGTACCGGGAAACGATCCGCCAGGCCGCGGAGGCGGAAGGCAAGTTCGTTCGACAAACGGGCGGCCACGGGCAGTACGGTCATGTGAAGATCCGCCTGGAACCGCTCCCCCCGGGAAGCGGCTTTGAATTTGTCAATGAAATAGTCGGGGGGGCGATTCCGAAAGAATACATCGCCCCGGTGGAGCAAGGCGCCAGGCAGGCGCTGGAAACCGGAATTCTGGCCGGATATGAAATCGTAGATGTTAGAGTGACGCTGAAAGACGGCAGCTATCACGAGGTGGATTCTTCAGAGCTGGCTTTCAGAATTGCGGGTTCCATGGCAGTTAAGGAAGCCGCAAAAAGCGCGAAACCCGTGCTTCTGGAACCCATGATGCGGGTTGAAGTTGTTGTGCCTGAGGAATATATGGGAAGCGTGACCGGGGATTTGCACTCAAGGAGAGGGCGTGTTGAGTCGACCGAGAACAGACTCAGCTCGACCATCATCCAATGCAAGGTCCCGCTGTCGGAAATGTTTGGTTACTCGACGGATCTGCGATCCAGAACTCAGGGACGAGCAACCTATTCCATGCACTTTTCTCATTATGAGGAAGCGCCCAAAGCAGTCTGTGAAGAAGTGATCTC
>CAZLHW010000120.1:0-7717 GCA_964559085.1 uncultured Acidobacteriota bacterium
GTGACTCGCACTCCCGATTACACCCAATCTGGCGCTGAAATCGCCATGCAGAACAATTCAGGCTGCGTTTGCGCCGGAGCCGCCTATGGCGACATTGTGCCGATTGCCGGCGCTGGGAGCACCTGCAAGGTGCGCTGCAGAGCAGCCCTGGCTGAAGCATGCGCAGCATCCGAAGGCCCGGGTTCCCGCGCGCATCACGCCCAAGCTTTCCTAAGGAACTCCCGGGAGCGCGGCCGTCTCGGCCGCAAAAAAGCCGGCGCGACTCCGGCGCTCCCGTGAGTTCCCTTCGTATTGGGAGCACCATAGGTGGGCTTGATGCTGTAAGGGCGTAGCTGCTCCACCCCTTCGGGCATGCGTGCCAAGCCAAGGAAGGCGACCGCGTTTTCAGCGCAGGCGCTTTTTTAGCTTGACGCCTATGGCCCCGCAGGGCTGCAGCCCGTTACAGCACCGCATTGCCGAGAGCCCTAAGCTGCGCCTCATTCATGCAGGCCAGGTGCGCGGGCGTAAACGCCGCGATCTGCTCGGCGCTGAGAGCCTCGATTTCCGTGGTCGTCAGATAGGGTATGGTTTCCGTTGACAGCCCGGACAGCGTCGTTGTTGTTATGGCGCTGAACTGGGACGGCAATAATTCCTGGAGGCGGCCCGGAGCAAGTGCGTCAATCTGAAGAGCCGTCAATCCGCCGATCTGTTCAGGCGTCAGCGCGCGCAGCAGTGTCGTTTCAAGATTATTCCACTGTGCGGCCGTCAGCGACCCGATCTGGGCGGGAGACAGCGAAGAAATCTGCCTCGTCGACAATGCATTCACCTGTTCCGGAGTCAGCGCACGTATCTGCATGCGCGCCAGACCCGCCAGCTGGTAGAGGCTCAGCTCCTCGATATCCTCGGGGGTCAGGGAGGCTACGGCCGTCGGAGTCAAGGCTCCCATCTGCGTCAGAGTCAGGCCGCCAAGCTGGGTTTGCGTCATTGCTCCGATTTGAGCCGCCGTCAACCCGGAAATGCCGTCGGTCGACAGCGAACCCAGCTGTGTTGCAGTCAGAGTCTCGAATTGCGGGATGGTCAGTGCGGCAACCTGGGACGCCGTCAAGCCGCTGAGGGCGGTCTCGGGCAAACGGGCGAGCTGCGGGGTCGCAAGACCGGCGAGGGGTGCAGGGCTTATACCCATAATGCCGGCGGCCGACAGACTCCTGAACTGCACGGGGGTCATGCCTTTGAAATCTTCCGCCGTAAGCCCCGCAACGGCGGAAGCGGACAGTGCCGCAATTTCGGTTTCCGTCAACGCGGCAAGCTGGGCGGCAGACAGCGCATCCACCTGAGTCGCCGTCAACCCCCGGATGCCGAAAGCAGACAGCTCCGCGATCTGAGTGGTCGTCAATGCGGGGATCTGCGCGGTCGTCAGCGCGGCGACCTGCACCGCCGTGAGCCCGCCGATTGCCGTGGCGGTCAACAGCGCGATCTGCGTCGTGGTCAAACCCGCAATCAGGGTCGTCGAAAGAGCGCCAACGCCGGTGGCCGACAAACCGGCTAGCTGCGTCGTCGTCAGGGCGCTGATCTCACTAATAGTCAACTCGGAAAGCGCCGTGGTGGAAAGAGCGGCCACGCCGGTGGGGGTAAGCGCGGCAATCTGATACTCCGAAAGGCTTGCGATTTGAGCGGCCGTAAGTCCCGCCGCGCCATCTGCAGAAAGCGCGGCAATTTGCGCGGGCGACAGCGCGGCAATTTGAGTAAGGCTGAGAGCCGAAACCTGCCCGGAGGTCAATCCGCGAACCTCTGCGGCGGTCAGACTGCTTATCAAGGTGGTACTCAACGCCCGGATCTGCGTTGTGGTTAAAGCTCCAACCTGGGCGGAAGTCATCGCCCTCAGTTGTCTCAGGGACAGCGCTTCGAGTTCCGCGGCGGTCAATCCTGTAATTGCAGTCGTGGACAGAGCGGCAATTTGCGTCGTAGTCAGCGCAGCCAGCTGATCCATGCTTAAGGCGGCGACCTGTGTTGAAGTCAGTCCGCCTATTTCCTCGCCGCCGAACGCCGCAATTTGGGTCGTGGTGAGAACGCCCAGTTGAGCCGTGGTCAGAGCGCCGACGCCTGTCGACGTCAGGCCCCGCAATTGGGTGCCCGTCATGGCCGCGATCTGCGTGGTCGTCAATTGCGCTATTTGGGTCGTTGTCAGGGATTCGATCTCTGTTGACGTCAAAGCGGCAAACTGGGACGGGGAAAGGGCCGCCAACTGAGCAGCCGTGAGCCCTTTGACTCCCGTCTCCGACAGAGAAGCAATTTGCGTCGTCGTTAGAGATGCCAGCTGCTCGATCGTCAGCGCGCCCACCTGGTCCGGCGTCAGACCGCCAACCTGTCGCGCCGTCAGCGCGCGCAGCTGTGCGGCATCAAAGGTACCAAGCTGTGCGGCGGTCACCGCGCCTAACTGCGTCGGCGTGAATGCAGCCATCTGATGCGTGGTCAGCTCATCCAGCCCGGTCTCGGTCAAACCTTTAACGCCCCAGGTGCTGATGGCCGCGATCTGGACCGTGGAAAGCCCACCCAACTGTGCGGGCGTCAGTGACGCCACTCCGGTGGACGTCATGCCCCCGATTTGTGCGGCCGACAGCGCGGCTAGCTGCGTGGAAGCAAGGGCGGCTATTTGCGTCGTCGCGAGGGCGACGATTCCGGTTTGGGTAAGCCCCTTGACCTGAGTTGCCGTCAGGGCTGAAATCTGTGTTGTCGACAGGGTTCCCAGCTGCGTTGGGGTCAGCGCTCCAATTTGCGCGGAAGTCAGTTCTCTCAGCTTCGTCACAGAAAGCGCACTCAGCTGAGCAGCCGTAAAGCCTGAAATCGCGGTCGTTGATAAGGCCGCGATCTGGGCCGGGTCGAGCGCGGCAATCTGTGTCATCGACATGGCGGCCAGTTGCGTTTCCGTGAGGCCGCTCCATTCCGTGGTTGTGAGGACGCCCAGCTGCGCCTCCGTCAAAGACTGGATCTGCGTGGTAGTCAGCGACCCGAACTGCGCCGCCGTCAGGGCAGCCAGTTGCCTTGTCGACAGCGCAGCCAGTTCCGCAACGGTAAGGCTTTGGATCCCGGCGGGGCTGAGCGCGGCAATCTGCGATGCGGAGAGCGCACCCAATTGGGCGGCATTCAGCGCCTGAATCAGCGTGCGCGTCAGAACATTCATCTGGTCCGGACTGAATGCGGCAATCTGCGTTGTGTTCAGCGCGGCAATCTGGGTGGTGTTGAGAACGGCAAGCCCCGTTTCGCTCAGGCTTCGAATCTGCATGGTCGTCAGGCTGCTGATTTGCGATGCAACAAGAGACGCGACCTGGCTTTCGGCCAGTTTGCCGACTTGCGCGGGCGTCAGTGCGGCAATCTGGGCGGTTGTGAGCGCCGCCACGTTTGTTTGGTTCAGGCCCTTTAAAGCGCCGGGGGGAATGGAGGAGATCTGATTCGTCGACAAAGCCGTCGCCTGGGTCACAGACAAAGCCTCGATCTGTGTTTCCGTCGCGCCACCGAGCTGCGCCCCTGTCAGGGCGGCCACCTGGACGGCCGACAGTTCCCGAATCTGCGTTTCCGTAAGAGCCCCAAACTGGGTATAGGTAAGGGCCGTCAACTGATCCCGGGTCAGCGCCGCCAATGCAGCGCCCGTTAAACCCCTAATCGCTGCAGAAGACAACGCCGCAATCTGCGAAGGACTGAGTGCTGCGAGCTGATCCACGCTTAAAGCGGCGACCTGGGCAGAGGTCAGAGAAGCCATTTGGGCCGCGGCGAATGCCGCCAGCTGCGACGGAGTCAGGTGCGCGATCTGGTCAAGATTCAGCCCGTTAATCACGGCCGGAGTCAGCGACGGAATCTGGCCGGGGGAGAGCGCAGCCAGTTGCGTTGCGGCGAAAGCGGCGACCTCGACATCAGTTAATCCCTTGAGTTGGACCGGCGTCAGCCCCGCGATCTGGGTTGTGCTCAAAGCGCCCACTTGCGAGGTGCTGAGCGCTTCGATCTGCGACGCAGTCAGGCCGGAGAGCTGTCTTGTTGTGAGCGCATTAATCTCGGTGGACGTCAAACCGCTGATCGCCGTTGTGGTCAGGGCCGCCAGCTGCGTGGAGGAGAACGCACTCAGCTGCGCGGTCGCCAACGCGGCAACCTGTGTGGAGGACAGTCCGCGCATTCCCAGGATGGTTAGGGCCTGAAGCTGGGTATCCGCGAGAGCCTGAACTTGTGGAACCGTCAGATCTTCAACCTGAGCAGCGGACAGGCTGCGCAGCTGGGTCGTTGTCAGGCTGCCTATCTGAGTGACGCTGATAGCCGCAATCTGGCTGTCGCTCAACGCGCGGACAGCCGTGATCGGAAGCGCCGCAACCTGCGTTGCCGAAAGAGCGCCAATTGCGGTTGTGGTCATTCCCTTCACAGCAGCGGAGGAAAGCTGTTTCAACTGATCAGCGGATAGAGCGGCAATTTGAGTCAGAGACAGCGCGCCAAGCTGCGTATCCGTCAAGCCGCCGATGGATGCCGCGGTCAGAGCGGCAACCTGCGTCGTTGTCAGGGCGCGGATCTGATCCGTCGCGAGCGCGCCCACCTGTGAAGATTTCAAAGCGGAAATCTGCGCGGAGGACAGATGCATTATCTGATCTGCCGTCAGGCCCGTGATTGCCGCTGCGGACAGGCCGGCGATCTGCGTCGCGGTCATGGCCGACAACTGAGTCGCGGTCAGTGCCGAAGCCTGGGTGATGGTCAGACCGCGAAGCTCTGTAGCCGTCAGTGCCGCAAGCTGGGTGGCGCTTATGGCCGCAATCAGGCTTGTCGAAAGCCCGCCGAATTGAGCAGACGTCATGGCCGCAAGCTGGCCTGGCGTCATGGATGCCAGTTGCTCCTGAGTCAATCCGCCGACAGCCGGGACGGACAACGCCGCCACTTGCCGCGTCGTCAGGGCAGCCAGCTTATCCGGATTCAGGGAGACAATCTGAGTCGCTTGCAGCCCTTGAACCGCGGTGGCTGTCAGGGCCGCAAGCTGGGTGGAGGATAACGCAGCCAATTGCGCAAGAGACAGGTTCTCCGCCTGCGCGGATCCGAACCCGGCAATCTGGGTCGTTGTCAGCGCCTGCAGCTGCGTCGCATTCAGAGCCGAGATCGCCGTTGTGCCGAGGGATTTGATCTGGGTGGACGTCAGACCCGCAAGCTGGAGGGGGGTCAATGCCTCGATTTGAGCAGGGGAAAAAGTGCCGATCGCGGTCGCGTTCAAGGCGGAAATCTGGCGCGAGGACAGCGCGGCAAGCTGCGGCATCGTCAACTCCCGGATTCCAGTAGCAGCTATGCCCTGAATTTGAGTGGTGGTCAGTGCGGCCAGCTGGGTTGTTGTCAATGCCGCGAATTGCGTGTCGGCCAAGGCCCCGAGCAGCGTGCCGGTCAATCCCTGGATTTGAGACGCAGTCAGAGCCTCAATTTGAGCGGTACTGAATCCGGCGACGGCCGTCGCGGTCAGCGCCGCAAGCTGGCGGGAGGACAGCATCGCAAGTTGATCCACCGTCAACTCGCTGACGTCCGTGCTGGTTAAACCTCTCAGCTGCGTCGTCGATAATACCGCAATCTGCGCCGCGGCCAACGGTTCCATCTGAGTCGCCGTCAATTCGCTGACAACGGATCCGCTCAAGCTCCGAATCTGGGTCGTCGATAGCGCGGCCAGCTGGCCGGGAGTGAGAGCGCTGACGGCCGTTGTGCTAAGAGATTTGAGCTGAGTCGCCGTCAGGCCGCCAAGCTGAGTCGTGGACAGAGACGCAAGAAGGGTGGGGTTCAGGCTATTGAGCGTATTTGCAGCCAGCGCAGCAACCTGCCTTGACGACAACGCCGCAAGCTGCGTCCGATTCAATGCCGCCGCTGCAGTGCCGGTCAGAGATTGGATCTGCGCCGTTGTCAGGGCCGCGAGTTGTGTGGTTGTCAATCCCTCGACTGCGGCGGGACTCAGTCCGCGGATCTGGGCGCCGGTTAACCCGCGAACCTGATCCGTCGAAAGCGCGGCCAATTGGATCGGGTTGAGCGCGTTGATCGCCTCCGTCGTCAGCGCGGCAATCTGCCCGGATGTCAGGGCCCCCAGTTCGCTCAGAGACAACTCCGCGGCATCCGTGGCATTCAATCCCTTGATCTGTGTGGAGCTTAAAGCGGCCAGCTGCCCGGCGGAGAGCGCGGAAAACTGCGTCATGGTTAATGCGCTGACGCCCGCGCTCGCCAATCCGCGGATCTGGGTCGTTGTCAGCGCCTGCAGCTGCGTCGTGGTAAGCGCCTGGATTGCTTCGAGAGTCAGCGCGCCCAACTGTTGCGGCGTCAATGCGGCCAGCTGCGTCATGGCAAGCGCAGCAATTCTGGAGGCGCTCAGACCTTTGATTTGGGCTGCCGTCAAGGCGGCAATCTGGGATGTTGTCAAAGCCGCAAGCTGGGTGTCCGTAAGCATATCGATCGCCGTGCCGGACAATCCTTTAATTTGCGCGGCGGACAGCGCGGAGAGCTGGGCCGGCGTCAGGGAGTTCAGTTGATCGGGGCTCAAGGATCCGAGCACGGCGCCGCTCAAACCGCTAATCTGTTTTGTCGTCAGAGCGGCCAGCAGATCTTCGCTCAAGCCGGCGAAGGCCGTTGCAGTCAAGGCTGCTATCTGCGTGGACGACAAAGCGGCCAGCTCCGCCGAAGTCAGTTCCCCGACATCCGTACTGGTAAGGCTCTTAATCTGAGTGAGGGTGAGCGAGGCAATCTGCCGGGTCGACAACGCGGCAAATTGTGTCATGGTCAGCTGGCTTATGCTGGAGCCGGTCAAAGCACGAATTTGAGTTGTGGTCAGGGACGCAAGCTGTGTTGTCGTCAGAGACTCAACCGCCGTTGAAGTCAGCGCGGCCAGCTGCGTCGATGTCATACCGCTGAGCTGCGTCGTACTGAGAGCGGCAGCCTGCTCCCAGGTTAATGCTTTGATTTGCGCCGCGTTCAGGGCTTTGATTTGCGTCGAGGACAAGGCGGCCAGCTGGGTCAACGTCAAATCGCTGACACTGGTTGCGGTCAGACCCCGGATTTGGGTGGTAGTCAGCGAGGCCAGGTGCGCCGTCGAGAGTGCTGCAATTTGAGTATCGGCCAGGGAGGACACAAGAGAAGCGCTTAATCCCTGGATCTGGGTTGTTGTCAGGGACGCAAGTTGTTGCTCTGTCAAACCTTTGAGTCCGGTGGCGCTTAGCGCTCCCAGCTGCGAAGCCGTCAGGGCGGCTAGCTCCGTCAGCGTCAGTTCGCTCACGTCGGTCGGCGTCAGCGCCTGCATCTGGGCAGGGGTCAGTGCCGCAAGCTGCGCCGTTGAGAGAGATCCGATCTGCTCCGGGGTCAGTGCACTGATGCCGGAACCGGTAAATCCTTTTATTTGCGTAGTAGTTAGCGCGGCCAACTGCGTCGTGGAAAGCGCACTGATGACGGAGAGGCTCAATGCGGCGATCTGGGTTGAAGTGAGGCCATTTAGCTGAGAGACGGCTAATGCAGCTACCTGCTCATCCGTCAAACCTTTGACAGCTGCCGTTGTCAGCCCCGCAATCTGGGTCGAGGTAAGTGCGGCGAGTCCCGTCAAAGGCAATTGCCCCATCTGAGTGCCGGTTAATCCTTTCAGCTGACTGGTTGTCAAAGCCGCAAGCTGCGCCGTTGTCAGCGACTCTATCTGCGTTTCCGAAAGAGCACCGACACCGGTACTCGTCAATCCCTTTATCTGAGTTGTATTTAGAGATGCTAT
>CAZLHW010000120.1:7727-9427 GCA_964559085.1 uncultured Acidobacteriota bacterium
ATTTGTGTCGTGCTCAGCGCTCCGATTTGAGTTGCCGTCAAGCCGGCAAGTTGGGTCGTGGTTAGAGCGGCGATCTCCTCCGGAGTTAGATTCCTTATCTCCGTAGCCGTCATCGCCGAGATTTGAGTGGAAGTCAGAGAAGCCATCGCCGATGCCAGCTCCAGGAGAAAATCGGCCGAGGATGGAGAGGACGGCTCGTTCCCTGAAAGGCCGGGCACCTCTGGAGAGCTAAGAGACGCTATGGGAGAAATCGTAGACACTTGGGCTAATCCTTATGTTTGGAAATCAACACAGCAAGCATGCGGAAACGCATGAGGAAAAACAGATGCAGATATGCTGCAAAATATTGAAATCATTGCAGAAGGATCCGCACCGCTTCCGTGCCGGCCGCCATTTCCGCCGGAGTTCGCGGCATTCCTTCGGACAGGACTGCGCCAGGGAAAGGCTGCACGGATTCGGTGCATTCGCCTTGCTTTGCCGCCCCATCTTAATGGTTTCTTACCTGCGAGACAGGACACAGACAATTACCTCCGCATTTGGACTAGCACGATCTGTGCCCATAGCGCGTTTGTTCGGAGAAAAGTTTTTACGGGCTCCATCCGCTATAACAGCCGCGGAAATTGCCTCTCCCTCAAAACATGGACACCCGATGTTTGCCGATCTTTGGATGCATCGGGCAACAATTGCCCACCCTGCCGGCAAAAGAGACTCCGTTGCCGCAGACCGGCTTAACCTAATTCATCATGGGGAGAATCTTTGTCGCGATGTAAATGGAGCAGCGAAAAAGGTACACTAAACCCCGGGGATTTAAGGCATGCGTACACGATTTGGAACCATCCGGATTCAGACAAGGAAGAATCATGGCAAATACAAAAGATAAGGATATTCTAGTTGAATGCCCTTGCTGCGGGGCTCGACTGTCCATTGACGTAAAATTGCGGAAGGTTGTGGGCCACGAAGCGCCCCCTCCGAAGCGCAACGCTCTCGATCTCGATCGTGCGGCGGCGCTGCTGAAAGAGCAGGCCGAACGCCGAGAGGCGATTTTCAGACAAAGCTCCGAAGACATCAAAATTCAATCCCAACTTCTTGAACGCAAATTTGAAGCGGCTCTCGAGAAGAGCAAAGAAGAACCGCTGAGCAGGCCGACGCGCGATATTGACCTCGACTGATCGGAAGGCATGATCCGATTTCTCCTCCGCCAATCGGGAATCGATATTTTTCGACGAAATCTTGCCTCCATCATGAAATCGGATTACAGTATTGGGGCTTTTTCATAATAAAACTTGGCGTTCGGAAACACAGGAGGAGATTGTGGGGAACTCTGACCGTGGCGATATACAAATTGCCATTCATCTTTGTAAGGGATGCACGCTTTGCATTTCAGCGTGCCCGTCCGGTGTATTGGTCCAGGGCAATACCCTCAATCGCCAGGGCTACTATGCAGTCTCTTATAAAGGATCGGGCTGTACCGGGTGCGGCATCTGTTTTTATGTGTGTCCGGAACCGGGAGCCATAACAGTGCGTATCCGAAAGGGAGACAAAGACAAACCTGCTGCCTGAGCGGGTCAGGCCAAAACGCTTTATTGAAGGAAATTTTCCCAGCCTATGGAATGGAAAAGGCAGAAGAAAGGAATTCGCGTCTCATAAGCGCCCGTATCGAAGAGCATTTCTTCAGACGGATAGAGATGACGAACGGAGTT
>CAZLHW010000121.1:0-6383 GCA_964559085.1 uncultured Acidobacteriota bacterium
GCTGTTGCGCCGCGATACGGATGGGGTGCTGCCGGAAAAGATGAATGAAACCGTGGACGGCGCCTTTCAAAAATATGCCACCGCCAAGGGGGATTACATCCGGGAACATTTCTTCGGCCCGGATCCGCGCCTGCGCAGGCTGGTTGAAAATTTGAGCGATCGGGATCTGCAGAATCTGCGCCGAGGCGGACATGACTATCGAAAGTTGTATGCGGCGTATAAACTGGCGGTGGAACACAAAGGTTCTCCGACCGTCATTTTGGCAAAAACCGTCAAAGGCTGGTCTTTGGGCGAAGGCTTTCTCGGTAAGAACGTCACGCATCAGTTGAAAAAGATGAACTTGGATCAGCTGCGGGATTTCCGCAACCGCCTGGAACTGCCGATCACGGACCGGCAACTGGAGGAGGCGCCCTATTATCATCCCGGTCCCAACAGCCCGGAAATTCAGTATCTGATGGAGCTGCGACGGGCGCGCGGAGGCAGTCTGCCGCAGCGCGTCAATCGGAGCAAACCGCTTCCCATGCCTTCCGCCGCGCTCTACGACGAATTCAAGCCGGGTACCGGAACAGGACGGGAGGTTTCCACAACGATGGCGTTTGTCCGGCTGCTGCGATCGCTGATGCGCGACGAAAAAATCGGACGGCGCATTGTTCCCATTATTCCCGACGAAGCGCGGACTTTCGGAATGGATTCCATGTTCCGCGAGTTCGGCATTTATTCTTCGTTGGGGCAAGTGTATGAGCCGGTGGATGCCGGCATGCTGCTCAGCTATCACGAATCAAAGGACGGGCAGATCCTGGAAGAAGGCATCACGGAGGCCGGGAGCACCGCCAGCTTCACCGCCGCCGGAACAAGCTACGCAACCCACGGCGAACCGATGATTCCGTTCTACCTCTTTTATTCCATGTTCGGTTTTCAGCGCACCGGAGATCTTTTCTGGGCCTTCAGCGATGCGCGGGGGCGCGGTTTTGCCGTGGGCGCAACGGCCGGACGCACAACACTGAACGGAGAAGGTCTGCAGCATCAGGACGGGCACAGCCATATCCTTGCTTCGGTGATTCCCAATATCGTGGCTTACGATCCCGCATTCGCCTATGAAATGGCCGTTATTGTGAAGGACGGAGTGCGGCGGATGTACGAAAACGGGGAGGATATTTTCTATTACCTCACGCTCTACAACGAAAATATTTTTCATCCCCCGATGCCGGACGATGTGGAGGAAGGAATACTCAAAGGGATATATCTGTTTCGGCCCGCGACAGTGAAGAGAGAGTCCCATGTGCAGCTGTTCGGCAGCGGCTCCATCATGCAGTGCGTGCTGAAGGCGCAGGAGCTTCTTTCAGAAAAATTCGGCGTTTCCTCCGATGTCTGGAGCGTCCCCAGCTATCAGCAGTTGCGGCATGAGGCTCTGGCTGCCGATCGATGGAACCGCCTGCATCCGGAGTCGCGGCCGAGGACGCCTTATGTTGTTCAGGCTCTGGACGGCGTTCCGGGGCCGATCATCGCGGCAACGGATTATATGAAAACGCTTCCGGATTTTATCCGGCCATGGATTTCGCAACGCTACGTTGTTCTTGGAACCGACGGCTTCGGCCGGAGCGACACGCGGGAGGCTTTGCGGCGGTTCTTCGAGGTGGACGCGGAAAGCATCGCCGTCGCCGCCCTGCATGCCCTGGCGCAGGAGGGAAATTTTTCTCCGTCGGAGGTTGGCCGGGCGATCCGCGAGCTCGGCATCGATCCGGAAAAGCCGGATCCTCTCGAAATATAAAAGTGCCGGGTGCCGGTAATTTCGACGGACTCCGCCGGCCGTCATCCCCGCGGATTTGCGCGCACCTGCGGTTCTTCAGCGCCGATTCTTGTTTCCTACGGCAAATAAAGTATCTTTATAACAACTGTGTGGAGAGGCCTATGAGACGAACCTTGATTGTGATCGGGGCGGTATTGCTGCTGGCCCCGGCGCTTTGGACCCAGCAGGTGGCGGTTCAGGAATACGTTCTGGAAAACGGGCTGCGGCTTCTGATGATTCCGAAAAAGGGCGATCCCAACATAGCGGCCGGCTGGATCGCGCGCGGGGGATCCGTCAATGAACGCCCGGGCATTACGGGAATCTCGCATCTGTTCGAGCACATGATGTTTAAGGGCACGCGCGTCATCGGCACGACGGATATCAAAAAGGACCTGGAGCTCATGGATAAGATGGACGCCGTAAAGGCTGAAATCCGCAAAGAGGAGCAGGACCAGATTCGGCGTCTGCGATTGGGGCAGATCGCCGGTCTCGAGGATCCGCAAACCCGCACCGCACGGCATAATCAGCTGCTCCAGGAATTGGCCGAGATTGAGAAGGAGAGCAAGGCGCTGATCATTCAGAACGAATTCGACAAAATTTATACCGGCGCCGGCGCCAGCGATATGAATGCCGGAACCAGCGAAGACTTCACGATTTATTTCATCAATGTTCCTGCCAACAAGCTGGAGCTTTGGTTTTGGATGGAGTCCGACCGCCTGCTCAATCCGGTGTTCCGGGAATTCTATTCCGAGCGTGCGGTCGTTCAGGAAGAGCGCCGCATGCGGACCGAAAGCACCCCCACAGGCAAGTTTGATGAAGAGTTCAACGCCCTGTTCTGGACCTCTTCCCCCTATAAATGGCCCGTCATCGGCTGGCCCAGCGATCTGGAAGGCCTCACGCGCCAGGAAGCACTGGACTATTTCGCCGTCAATTATGCGCCCAACAACATTTCAGCATGCCTGGTCGGGGACTTTGATTCCGAACAGGCCAAAAAACTGGCCGATCGTTATTTCGGTCGGCTCAAGCGCAATCCGCAGCAGCCGCCGCCTGTCCGCACCCGCGAAGTGGAACAGATGGCTGAAAAGCGCATGATCGCGTTTGCGGAGACCAATCCGCAAGTGCAGATCCGGTATCACAGTGTAGCGGACGGCCACGTGGATGAGCCTGCGCTCGTGGTGCTGGGGGCTTTGCTCAGCGGCAGAACGGGTCGACTCTACAAATCGCTGGTGTTGGATCAGAAGCTGGCAAACAGCGTCAGCGCCGGGCAGAACGGCATGAAATGGGAGGGGTATTTCTTTCTCAGCGGCGTGGCGAAGCCGGAGAGCGCTCCTGAGATTGTGGAACAGGCGCTTTACAGGGAAATTGAAAAATTGCAAAGAGAAAAAGTCGGCGAAAGGGAGCTGCAAAAGGTGAAGAACCAGTTTGCCGCGGACACCTTCAGAAGACTGGACAGCCGTTTCCTTCTCATGATTCAAATCCTGCTGGCGGACAGCAACCGAGGCTGGCAGAGCTTCAATGAGGATCCCAAGAAGATTGCGGCAGTGACCGCCGACGATATACAGCGCGTCGCCAACAAATATTTCAAACCCGAAAACCGAGCCGTGGCTCTGTTCTATACAAAGAAAGCGGAAGGCGGCGAAGAGGATCCGCTGCTCGCGGGGCTCACCGACCAGGATAAAGCCCAGGTCCGGCAGTTCAAGGCGGCCGTTGCCCGGATGTCCCTCAGCGAAGCGCAGGCTATTCTGCAGAAAGTGGCATCCCAGGAGAGCACCGCACCGCCGGACAAAAAAAGCCTGCTGGAAGCCATTCAAAAACTGCTTCAGGAAAGAATTCAAAAGACGGAGGGTAAGTAATGCATCGCGCATTCTATCTCTGGCGCTTTACCTCACTGTTGCTCTGTTGCATCGCCGGCGGCTCTCCGGCATTCGGACAATCTGCGGACGGGCAGATTCCGCGCCATCCCCGCGAATTGAAATACCCGGCGCTTGAATATTCTCCTCCTAAAGCTTCCGCTTACCGCCGTGTTCTCCGCAACGGTGTGGTGGGCTATTTCGTCGAGGATCACGACCTTCCTTTGATAAATCTCGCCGTAACCGTCCGGGTCGGTCCCTATCTCGATCCGCCGGGGAAGGAGGGGCTGGCTGCGGCGACGGCCAGCCAGATGCGAGCCGGAGGGACGGCGCACTATAAAGCCGAAGAATTTGATGAGGAGGCGGATTTTCTGGCCGCGAACCTTTCGAGCAGCATGAGCCGAACGTCCGGAAGCGCTTCCGCAAACTTTATGTCCAAGGATACGGACAAGGCGCTGGAGCTGTTTTTTGAGATGCTCCGCTATCCCGCCTTCCAGCAGGACAGGCTGGACTTGTACAAAAGCCAGCAACTGCAGAGCATGGAGCGGCGCAACGACCGCACGGAGGATATCGAGGCCCGGGAGTGGAATCGCCTGCTGCGGGGCGATAAACATTTCTCAAGCGTTTACAGCACCCGGGATTCCATCATGGCTCTTACAAGGGAAGATCTGATTGAATTCCATAAACAGAATTATCAGCCAAGCCGGTTTCTGTTGGCCGTTTCCGGAGATTTCAATACTGCTGAGTTCCTCGAGAAATTGGAAAAGGCAATGGCAGGATGGAGGGACAGCGGGGGTCCCGCGGCGAAAGTTCCCAAACCCGATTTCGCGCCGGTTCCGGGCATATATATAATTGATAAGCCGGATGTGAATCAGGGCCGCGTTTCGATGGGCCATCTCGGCATCATGCGCGGAAACCCCGACGAAATCGCCATCGACATCATGAACGACATCCTGGGCGGTTCGGGTTTCACTTCGAGGATTACCAACCGCGTTCGTACCGATGAGGGACTGGCCTATGACGCCGGCTCCGGCTATGTCCCCGGAGTGTACTATGAGGGTCAATTCCGAGCCTCCTTCCAGAGCAAAAGCGCCACCACAGCCCAAGCGGCGCAGATCATACTCGATGAGATTGTGCGAATACGCGAGGAACCCGTATCCAAAGAAGAGCTGGAAACGGTAAAAAATCAGGCCATCGAGATCTTTCCGCGCTACTTTGCATCGGCTTCCGCCGTCGCCGCCACCTTCGCCGCCGATGAGTTTACAGGGCGGGACCCGAAATACTGGGAGACGTACCGGGACAGAGTCAAGGCGGTGACCGTAGAGGATGTGCAGAGGGTTGCAAAGAAATACCTGCATCCGGATCAGCTGGTGATCGTCGTGGTTGGAAACGCCGAAGAGATATTAAAGGGAAACCCGGACAAACCGCAGTTCACGTTCCGGAAAATGGCAGGAGGAAAAATCTCACGCATTCCACTGCCGGATCCGCTAACCATGGTTTACCCCAAATAGGACGCGGGGAGGTTCCGATGCGCCTGCTTTATCGCAACAGATGGGTTCCGGCGGTTGCGCTTGCGTTTCTTGTGCTGTCGCCGGTTGCGTCCCTTGCCCAGATCGCCTGGGTCAAGGACTTTAATGCCGCACTGAAGCAGGCTTCCGGGGAGAAGAAATATATCTTCCTGGATATTTCGGCCAGCTGGTGACCGATGTGCCGCAAAATGGCCCGTGAGGTCTATACCAATCCCAAAGTGATCCGGTATTCCCGCAGCATGGTGTTCATGCGCGTGTTCGAAGATACGGAAGAGGAAGGGGCACGTCTGGCCCGCAGGTTTCATATCCAGGGATTCCCGACGCTGATCATTCTGGATTCCAAGGGGCAGGAGGTTGATCGAATCCTGGGATTTGTGGGTCCCGAGGAACTCATCAAAGCCCTGGAGTCGACCTCCAAAAGCGGTAAGCCCAAAGGCTATTCTATTTGAGCCCGTTATTCGAAGAAGGGTTCGTGAAATAGTATCCCCGCTTTGTGCGCGCCTTAAGCCCGGGGCGTTTGAGCCGAACCTCCACTTTTCGGAACCGTCCGTTCTGCGCAAGATTTTGGGGATAATAGCCGATACTGTACTGACTGCGCAATTGCTGTGCAATCCTGGCGAAGGCAGCCCCGAGGTTTTGCCGGCTGGATGCGTCGACGAGCATTCCTCCGCTGCAATCGGCGAGATTCTGCATGTAATCCCGGCCTGCGAGATTTTCCGGATGAATCTTCCGTCCCTTGGGGATTTTGATCGGAGGCCATTTCGGTTGCGTCGGGTCCACGATTTTGGGGATGCGTTTGCCGAGCTCTTTGTTCGTATTGAAATAGATGCAGTATATGGTGGCATCGGTCCTGCGGGCGAGCTCCAGCGTCTCCGCTTCCGTCACCGTTTCGCTTCGGGTGTCGATCCCGTCGCTGAATAACACTAATGCCTTGCGGCCGTATTCAAGATTCAGAACCTGCTCAATGGACAGCCAGACGGCTTCATAGACGGCGCTGAGACCTCCAGGGCTGAGCTTCCGCAGCGCGTCGGGATTTTTTTTGTGGTAGATGTTGAAGGGCTCGATCAGGGTGACCTCATCGGCGAAAGTGAGGATGGCCAGGGAATCCTCTTCGCGCAGCATGCGGATGAAACGCATGGCTTCCTGCCGGATTCTCTCCAGCTGGAATTCGGTGCTGCCGCTTCTGTCGAGGGTCAAGGCTACTGAAATGGGTTCCTC
>CAZLHW010000121.1:6393-9423 GCA_964559085.1 uncultured Acidobacteriota bacterium
CATCGAAGTCTTCTTTTTTAAGCGTGCTTATATGGATTCCCTGCGCCGCGGGGACGCCGCCGGGGAGCGACACCAGGTCTACCTGCACCCGGACATCCTGCCCGCCGCCGATGGAACAAGACAGTACCAGGCCCAGGGCCAGCGCTCCGGATATGATTGCCCGTCTTTTGGGAAATCCCATATTTTCCCCTGCTTTGATATAAAAATGCGTTCAACCCGAATGGAGAATCAACACGGGAATTATGTTCAAAAAACATCTGAACCCCGAACCTTCACGGATTCCTGATCCGCGAAGATCGGTGGAAATCAGTGGTTGATCGGGCTTTTGAGATTGCGCGGTCCGGAGACTGCGGGGGAGTTGCGATCGAAGAAGCGAAGAGGCCAATCGGCGGCTTCACCGGCATAATCCACCCCAATGCGTTTGGATATGCCGATGTCGGGTGCTTCCTCCGGAGACCTGAAAAGCCGCAAATCCCCGCCGGAAAGCAGATCGATGCCGCTATGTTTCCGCGTGATCTTCAGCGCGGCACAGAGTTTGCCGGGGCCGCTCATCAACTTCGGCGCCTGCCTGCCCGGGTCTTCCGCCGCCCGCAGAAGAACCGCCTCGCCGACACCTTCAGGACCGGTGACTACATTTGCACAGTGATGCATGCCGTAGACGAGGAATACGTACAGATGGCCTCCATCCTTATACATTGGTTCTACGCGCGGGGTGCGCCGGCCGCGCCAGGAGTGGGCTGCGGCATCCGTGCCGCCCAGGTACGCTTCGGTTTCGACTATGCGGGCTCCATACCATTGCCCGCCGTGCAGGCGCGCAAGCCACGCGCCGATTAGGGTGCGGGCCACCTGTACGGTATCGATCCGGAAGAATTCGCGAGGCAATTCCTCGAGCTGTAATTTCTGGGGATCGAAGCGGAGGATAGGGTCCGGCCCGGGTTCATGGCGCGTCCGGACGGGGTGTGATGAGGATGCGGAAGAAGCGCGTTTCACTTTGCGGATTCCTGCAGAGCGCGGCGCAGCGCCCCCTCCAGTTCGGGGAATCTGAATTTGTAACCGGAGCTTTGCAGCCGCGCCGGAGATACGCGCGCGCTGGCAAGTAAAAGCTCATCGGCCATCTGACCGAAAGCGAGCCGTGCGGCGAAAGCCGGCAATGCAAAAAAAGCCGGTTTCGAGAGCACGCGCCCCAGCGCGGCGGCAAACTCGCGATGGGTCACCGGATTCGGGGCGACAACGTTGACCGGGCCGTGAATCGATTCATTGTGGAGCACATGGTCAAGCGCCCCAACAAGATCTTCAATGGCGATCCAGCTCACGTACTGCCGGCCGTCGCCTATTCTGCCGCCGATGCCAAGCCGGAAGATCGGAAGCATCCGGGCCAAGGCGCCTCCCATGGCGCTCAGCACCATTCCAAACCGCGGCAGCACGACGCGGATGCCGCGCATGAGGGCCGGGGCGGTTGCCGTTTCCCACTCTTCGCAGACGTCTGCCAGCAACCCGGCTCCCTTCGCGCTTGTCTCATCCAGCACTTCTTCGCCGCGATCTCCGTAATAGCCGACGGCCGAAACGCTGACGAGGACTTTGGGCGGATCAAAAAGCCGCGCCAGGGATTGCGCGAGAAGCTGCGTGCCCTGAATTCTGCTGTCCCGGATGCGCCGCTTTTTTTCTGCCGTCCACCGTCCTTCGGAGATGTTTTCGCCGGCAAGATGCAGGACGGCGTCCAGGCCTTCCAGCGGTTCCGTGTCCGGGATACCGCCGGATGGGTCCCATCGGACTTCCTGCGGGCCGGGCCGGTCTTTGCGAACCATTCGGCTTAGCCGGTGCCCGGATTGGGTTAGGTGCGCGGTGAGAGCTTTCCCTATAAGGCCGGAGGCTCCGGTAACAAGAATATTCATGTTCCGTCTCCCTGCGGTGCGCAAGCGGACATGGTGTGATCAGGCTCTGCAGGCCGCCTTTGGGGCTACCGTTCGACCCAACACCGATGCAATCTGGCGGATTTCTTCCATCAACTGCCCGAACTCAGGCGGCTCGATGGACTGGTTGCCGTCGGACAGCGCTTCTTCCGGCCGGTTGTGGACCTCGATCATGAGCCCGTCCGCGCCAACTGCGATTGCGGCGCGCGAAAGTGGTTTTACCTTCTCCCTGCGCCCGGTCCCGTGGCTGGGATCCACGATTATGGGCAGATGGCTCAGCCGCTGCACGGCGGGGACAACACTCAGGTCCAGCGTATTCCGCGTGTGGTCTGCAAAAGTGCGGATGCCGCGCTCGCACAGAATTACATTGTAGTTGCCCTCCGATAGTATATATTCGGCCGCCATCAGCAACTCATCCAGTGTCGCCGAGATGCCTCTCTTAAGGAGCACGGGCTTTTGCGATTTTCCCACGCGCTTTAAAAGCGAGAAATTCTGCATGTTCCGTGCGCCGATCTGGATCACATCGGCGTAGCGTTCTACGAGTTCGACGCTTTCGACGTCGATCGCCTCGGTGACAATTTTCAGGCCGAAATCCTTGCGAACTTCAGCCAGTATTTCCAGCCCTTCCTCCGCGAGTCCCTGGAAGCTGTAAGGAGACGTGCGCGGCTTGTAGGCGCCCCCGCGGAACAGGCGTGCGCCGGCAGCGGCAACATCGGAGGCGATCGCCCGGGCCTGCTCCCGGCTTTCGACGGCGCAAGGGCCGGCAATAATGGCGAGCTCCTTTCCGCCTATTCGAACACCGTCGCCGAGATCGACAATGGTGGTTGATTCCTTGACCTCGCGGCCCACAAGTTTATAGGGTTTGGAAACCGGCACGCATTCGCCTACGCCCGGAAGCGACTCGAAGGATGCGGCCTCAATCGGGCCCTGGTTGCCCGTGATGCCGATGGCCGTTCGCGTAATTCCCGGGATCGGATGCGCCTTGTAGCCCATCGCTTCTATTTTGCGGCAGACGGCGTCGATTTCGGCGGCCGTGGCGTGCGACTTCATCAATACCACCATGTGTTACTCCTTATCTATTCCCCGGGCGATCCGGACTGCTTTTCCATGCCAGGCATGT
>CAZLHW010000122.1:0-9416 GCA_964559085.1 uncultured Acidobacteriota bacterium
TTCCAATCAAATTCCCGCGCCTTTAGCGCCTGCATTCCATTTGCCGCAACTTCAGAATCCGGATTATCACTATGTTGGCCTATCGGGGTACCTGCTTTGCCCGGCCTTTCCAATCGCTGCTCCCCTGATATTCATATTCGTATACGGCGTCTGTCGGAATCATCTTCACCTTTTGAAAAGTGCCGGGGGAGTCGGACCGCTTCTGCGTTTCAAGTTCATAATTGACGGCGCACGCGCGCAGGCATCGCCCGATGGAATCCTTTTCGAGTATCAGGCGGCCGTCCGCGTTAAAGTCTGCTTTTCCATCGGCGTGATAACGCGTCCAACCCAGCAACGTTCCGTCGGGAGCATACCGGTAGACATCGCGCCAATCCTTTGCCGCGGCAATGCGGAAGTCCACGAAATTTTCTTTCCATGCGCCGGTCACCATTCCGGGGAAAAGGATCCGGCTCATCAGTGTCGCATTCAAATGCTCCAGCATGGTTTTTTCGCAGAGAGTAATCCGTTGTGAAATCGGCTGCGTACCCTTGATCAGGGGATTCAGGCTAAAGGACGCTCCATCCGCGCTCACGGCAAAATTAAAGCGAACGAGTTTCTGTTGAACCCGGCGGAACGCTTCAAGATTCTCTTTTTTGGCGGAAGCATAGAGGGTCTCGACGGCGTCCGCGTTCGTCTCCCAAAGCGTTGGATCCCGCATCAAGGAATCGAGCGCTCTCTGTAAAAGTTTTGCGGCGCTGAGATCCATCGAGGGTAAATTTTTTCCCAGCAATTGTTCTTCGGCCCGACGCGCGGCCTCAAGAGTCCGTTGCGCCGCCGCGTTTTCCGCTTCGGCCTGTTTCTTTTCTTCCGGCGAACGCTCTGCCGATTTTTTCGCGGCGTTCGCGCGGTTTGCCTGAGCCGCAAGGAGCGCGGCATGAACCGAATTGAATTCCCCGGCCAGTTTGGCCAGGGCAGCAAGCTCCCGCGCCTGAAATCGCTGCCGCAGCAACGCAAACGGCCAGGATTCTCCGGACGACGTCAAGGCATCGAAAAACAGCTTCCAGTCCGCAACCGAGACGCTTGCGGTTCCGACGCCGTAGGCGATCTCCAGGGGCTGGTTGTCGAACCGGTACGTTCGCGCCTCGTTATCAAGCGTGTAGAAAGTAATAAAAGCCGGGGGGGAGTAATAGACGCCATTATGCACAAAAACTCCGATGTCGATCCGGTTCGACTCCATGGGGGAGCCTTTCTCTATGGGCGCTCTGCCGTGATAGGGGATTGTTATCTCCGCAACAGAGCGCGAGGGGTTGCGATATTCGATCTTTATCCTGTCGGGATCCCCTCGCAGCACTGTCCAGTGGAACTTCAGCGGCCGGTTATTCAGATCCCGGCTCTCTTCCGCGCTGACGGTAATCCGCCTCAAGCGCGCCGACCCGCGAAATATGCGCGCAATCGCGGCCGGCGTTTCCGCGAGCCGTTCCGTAAACCCCGGATCAAAATAATCACGGCCCAGCATCGGCGTATCTTCCTTTATAGTTCGGATCAAGGCAATCGGCGGGATTTGGGCAAGGGTGATTTTGTGCGCCATTTCCACCATTCCCATTGCATTCACATCGCTCCCATTAAACACGGTAGGATGGGCTTTGCCCGATAGATAGTCGCCGGCGCTTTGCAGACGGCTGCTTGTACTTCGCAAAATCATCTGAATAACGGGCATCAGCATTCCCGTCTCAACCAGCTTCTTTTTAACCTCGGGGCGAAAAGCGGCGAGGACATAGGGCATCACGCGCAGGAAAGCCTGATCGGACCCCGAAGAGCCCTGCGAGATAATCAGGTAGGGACTGTTTGCCGGGAACAGATCTCCATAGCCCTCCACTCCATTGCGGCCGGGATCGTGATCGCGGTGCTCGGGATAAATATACAGATTGTTGCGAGCATATTGGCTGAATAAAAACTCCATCCCCCCCGGAGTGGCGTAATAGCTTCTCCCGATGCTTCCGCCCTGTGTCGGGTCGGCGGATGTCGACGAATTGCCGAACACCACGTAGGGAAGCAGCCTGCGCTGCATACCCCAGTTCCGGCGCGCCTTGATCTGCTCTTCCGTATACTCAATCTTCTTCAGCTGCGGATAGGGATCCAGACGAAGCATGGAGTGGCCGCCGTCGCGATTATCATAATAATCGCCGGTATTCCCCGCGGCAGTCCCCTCGGAATACCACTTTCGCAGCAAATTGCCGATTTCGCCCCCTTCAACCGCAATCGGCGCATTGGACAGCGGAGTGAATGAAGCGTCCGGTCTGTCTTGCTGCCCGCCCAGCCAATTTGAAAAAATCAGGGCGCTGAGCATGCCCGCCCATAAATAGAGTGGTGTTTTCAAGCTTTTTCCCATATTCACATATTCAAACCGGGAAGGGCGCCGATCCCGAACCCTCCGCCTACTTATACAAGAGGCACACGGCGCACTCCAGGCAATTCTATCGGAGGGATCCCCGCGCCGGCCAAACCGCGCGGCATTTTCAAAAAATAAAAGGGTAAAGTTCGCCTGCCCGATCCATCTTCCATTTATAATGAAAAGGAATGCTATGAAAAAATCTTCCGTCACAGGAGGAACCCGATTCACGAGATCCCCTGTTGCCGGCCATTTGATACGAAAGCGGCACCGGGTAGTCCTACAGGATGATTAAGGCGGCGGCCGCGAGGAGAACGTTCCGCGCGCAGCGGAGTTATCAGCAAGATCGTAATAAAGAAAAACATGCCTCCAGGCCGCGCGCTTCATTTTCGATAAGTCCGGAAGACTCCCAGACGATTAAGTTACCGGGCACGATGCATAAAACAAACAGGAAACGAAACCAGGAGCATAAGAATGAAGATATTGGTTACAGGGGGAGCGGGCTTTATTGGTTCTCATATTGTGGATTCCTTTCTTGCCGCCGGCCATGAGGTTTGCGTTGCCGACAACCTTTCGACCGGCTTCCGGCACAACCTGGCGCAGGGAGTTCCCCTTCACGAGGTAGACATTCGAGACGCCCGCCTGGCGGATGTTTTCGAACGCGAAAAACCGGACGTGGTCTGTCATCAGGCGGCGCTCGCCAATGTGCGCGAGTCTTTTGAAAAGCCTCTGCTTTATGCGGAAGTGAACGTCCTGGGATCCTTGAACGTCCTGGAATGCTGCCGCCGGTTCGGCGTCCGGAAGGTGCTGTACGCCAGCACGGGCGGCGCCGTGTACGGCCCTCCGCAAAAACTGCCCGTTACAGAAGACCATGAAATCAACCCCTTGGACCCGTACGGCGCCAGCAAGCATCACTTTGAACACTATCTGCATCTCTATAATAAAAATTTCGGCATTGCCTATACCTCCCTTCGGTATCCCAATGTGTATGGTCCGAGACAGAATCCGTTCGGTGAAGCGGGCGTTGTCGCCATCTTTGCGCGCCAGATGCTGAATAAGATTCGGCCGGTTATCAATGGAACCGGCGAGCAGGAGAGGGATTTCATCAACGTGCTGGATATCGCGCGCGCAAACGTTCTGGCGCTGGAAAAGGGCGATGGAGCAATCATCAACCTCGGCAGCGGGCAGGGCACCACGGTGAACATGATATTTTCCGCGCTCGCCGATCTCACAGGATTTGATGAAGAACCGATTTACGGCACGGCAAAAGCCGGCGAGGTCTATAAAATCTACCTGAACGCCGATCGGGCCAAAGCCGTTCTCGGATGGACGCCAAAGGTCGGATTGAGGGAAGGACTGGGAGCCACGGTCGAATTCTTCCGAAAAAGCGCAACAGCGTGACGATGGGGGACGGGGTCGGACCGAAGCAAAGCTTATGAAATCAATGGGATTGGGCCAAAAACGACCGGATTTTCGCCCTTAGCCGCAATTTTCACCCTATCATTTTTCATTCTAAGAACCTTCCGGCAGGTCCTGTGTCTGTCGGAATGAACTGCCATGATCCGGTTCATCACTGGCGCCGGAAACTTATCCGGACGGGCGTGTAGTGACGACGGCGGATGATGATGCAGGACGGCCCAAATACATCAAAGGGCAGATAGGATCGACGGCGACTTATTACGCGGGAAACCCGACCAATCCGATTCAATACACGCCGCATGGAGCGAAAAGCTCTATTGTGATGGGCAATGGGATGACGGAAACGCGAGACTACAATAGCCGGCTGCAGACGGCGCAGACCGGCTGGTGGCGGCAAGCGGCAACTGCCGCCCAAGCCCTTCCAAAATCCGCCCGGAATAATGATATGCTAGGCGGGTGCGGACACAATTCAACATAAACCCGAACTTCGCTCGCGGCAGTTTTTGCCGCTGCCTGATCCTGCTCCTGTTGCTGCTGCTCTGTCTGAATGCGGCTGTTATTTCTCTCATCGACAGCTATGAATTTCATTTCGGCTTCCTTCATCTCACGGCACACGGGACCTTCAAACCGCTGCTAATGATGAACGGATGCTTTCTTGTTGCGCTGATGCTCTGCGGCGCCGGCGGGAGCCCGCGCACCGGGGAAATCGGCGAATTCGAAGAAGGCCTGCATTCGCCTGCCATCCATAGAGCCTTGCTGATTGCCTCGGTTATTGTGCTGGTGATTTACCTGCCGGCCACCGGCATCGATATCCGCCATCAGGAATGGACACAGAAACACATCAGCGCCGAAAAGGATTCGCTTCGATCCCTTGGGCGGTACTTCACCCAGGGGGATCCAACCGGTTTCTACCGTCCGCTGGGCTTTCTCTCTCTATGGCTGGACTATCGGTTATTCGGCGACGGCTTTGCGGGATATTATGCGCAGAGCATACTGCTGCATCTTATCAACGCCACGCTGGTCTCCTGGCTCGCCTGGAGCCTTGGATTCGGAAGGGCCTGCTCCTTCTGGGCCGGCCCGCTATTCGCGGCCGCCGCCGTCAATTCGGAAGCGGTGATCTGGCCGGCCGCCCGGTTTGATCTGCTGGCGACGCTGTTCACCCTGTTGGCGTTGATTCTCATGATCCGCTACCTTCGGAATCCGCGCCTCTGGAACTGGGCGCTCCCGGCGTCGGTGCTCTGCTTTGTTTTCGGAGTCCTGAGCAAGGAAAGCGCCTACTGCTTCCCATTGCTTCTTTTCTTTCTCGTTTGCACGCATACGCTCTGGTCCATTCCGCGCCCGGCAAAATCAAAGGCACTTGTCTGCCTGTCGCTCGCTGCTGCTGCGACCGCGCTGCTGCTGCTCATCCGCGTTACTGTTTACGGCCATCTCGGCGGCTATCCGACGGCGGCCGGCGTTCAGTCCTTCCACTTCCGAATAAACATCAAGACATTCACATCCCTGGTCCGGGCCATACCGATTCCTCTTCTGGGAGTCAACACCACTTCAGCGGTACGGGAATGGGCCGGCCTCATCCCTGCGCTGTTTACTGTTCCCGTCCTCATCACGGCATTCCGGTGCCGCGGCTGTTTCCGGAGGAAGGAATATGCATTGACAGCCATGATTGTTCTGGCGCTGGCGCCCGCGCTGAACATCGTCGGGTGGATCGGCTCCTGGATGCAGCACAGCCGATACCTTTATATGGCAACCGTCTTTGCAATGCTGCTCCTCGCATCCGTTGTCTCCAGGATCCCCTGGTCTGCCGGCCTGCTGGGAGTTTTTCTCCTGATCAATGCGCTGGGCGCCGCATCCAACATTCGCGTGTATCGCGATATGCTGGCGAGAGCGGATAGCCTGGCCGCGGCCGTGTTCGCCGATTGGCAGCATCACGCCTCCGTGCGTATAATCTGCCTGCTGAATCTTCCGGAGCATCCCGATGGAGTTTTTTATTTCGGCTCGGAGGTCGCGGACCGGATCCGCAGAAAAATTCCGGGCGCAACCGTCGTCCGGCAGGAGGCGCCGGATCCCGTGAGTTCAAGCGATTCCACGCGTCTGGTTTACCGGTGGAACAAGGAAGAGCGTTTGTTGCATCGTGTCGCAGGACCCTGATTCGTTTTGTTTCCCGATATGAGGAGATGTATGAAAATTCCGAAGAACTGGTTCACTCGCCTGATTATGCTATGTGTGGTCGGGGTGCCGGCAACGCAGGCCATGCCCGGTCTGTTTGCCCAGGATACCGCCATACCGGATACCAAAAATTGGACTACGGCTGATGATCACAAAAACATGATGCAGCAGCTCGGCATAAGGGCGCTTCGCCCGGGTCCCAGCGGGAGAGAGGGCGCGCCGGACCAGGCCAATTACGACGAGGCAAAGGCCAATCCCTTCCCGAACCTGCCCGAAGTGCTGACGCTGAAGAATGGGAAAAAAGTTACCAAGGCAAAGGACTGGTGGAAGAAGCGGCGGCCGGAGATTGTGGAAGACTTCGAGCGGGAAGTATTGGGACGCATCCCCGCGAATGTGCCCAAGGTAACCTGGGCGGTCGTCACACCCAGCGCAGCCACGATTGGGACCCGCCCCGTTGTTGGGAAACCACGCGTGGGACAGGTCGACAACTCCTCCTACCCCGAGATCACGGTGGACATCCAGATGATCCTCGTTACACCGGCCGATGCCAAGAAGCCCGTCCCGGTGATGATTATGTTCGGCTTCGGCTATCTGCCGGGAACGCCGCCGCCGCCCGCGCCCAAAGGGTTCGCATTCGGCCCGCCGCCTGCGGGGAGCGATCCGCCGGCAACCGAGCAGTTGATCGCCGACGGCTGGGGCTACGCGTATGTCAACCCGAACAGCATCCAGGCCGACAACGGCGCCGGTCTGACCAAGGGCATCATCGGCCTGGTGAATAAAGGGCGGCCGCGAAAGCCGGATGACTGGGGCGCATTGCGCGCCTGGGGCTGGGGCGCCTCCCGCGCCCTGGATTACCTGGAAACCGACAAGGCGGTGAATGCAAAACAGGTGGGGATCGAGGGTGTCTCGCGCTATGGCAAAGCGGCTCTCGTGACCATGGCATTCGACCAGCGGTTCGCCGTGGTCCTGATCGGCTCCTCCGGCGAGGGTGGAGCGAAACTGCACCGGCGCAATTTCGGCGAAGCCGTGGAAAACCTGACAGGCGCGGGTGAATATCACTGGATGGCCGGCAATTTCCTGAAATACGGCGCCTCGGATGCGGTATTCGGGAGCAAAAACGCGGGCGATATTCCCGTAGACGCCCACCAGTTGCTTGCCCTATGCGCTCCCCGCCCGACCTTCATCAGCTACGGGATACCGGAAAAGGGGGATGCCAAATGGCTCGACCAGCAGGGCAGCTTTATGGCTGCGGTGGCCGCCGGCCCCGTATTCCGGCTCCTGGGCGCAAAAGACCTGGGTACGTCGGATGATTACATGAAGGAAAAGATGCCGCCTGTAAACGTTGGGCTGCTGGACGGCCAGCTTGCATGGCGCCAGCACGATGGCGGCCACACCGACGGTCCAAACTGGAAATATTTTATCCCCTGGGCAAACAAGTTTCTTAAACGCACGCCGCCGGCAAAGTAATCCATGAGATTTAAGATAGAATGTACGCGTTTTTTTACAATTATCCTGGCAGGAGCTGGGATGCTCCTTTTCTCGGCGATCACTGCCTGGACACAGCCGGAAGCCGCCGACCAACCGGTTGCGCGGACGGATCCGAACTCGATGACGGCGCATGCGCAGCTGCTGGAGAAAGCCAAAAAGGGGAAGATCGACATCTACTTTGAGGGGGACTCCATCACGCGGCGCTGGGGCGCAACCGATTACCCCGAATTTCTCGCGAATTGGAAGCAGAATTTTTTCGGCTGGAACGCGGCCAATTTCGGATGGGGCGCCGATTCCACGCAACATATTCTGTGGCGGCTGCATAACGGCGAACTGGACGGCGTGCATCCCAAAATCATCGTTCTCCTTGCCGGCACCAATAATGTCGGCGGGTGGAATCCCGCAGGGGACGCAGATGCGAAGGCGGCGGACGTAATCCGGGGACTGAAGGCGATTGTGAATTTGATGCGGGAGAAAGCTCCCGAAGCTGTCCTCGTCGTGATGGGCATTTTCCCGCGCAACGACAACATGGCGCTGATGCCGGCCATTCATAAAATCAACGCCGGACTGGCGCAATTGGCCGACGGCCGAAAAATCCGCTATCTGAATATCAATGACAAACTGGCAGACGGGGATGGTCGTTTATTCGAAGGGATGACGACAGACAGGCTTCATCTGAGCGTCAAAGGCTATCAGGTCTGGGCGGATGCGGTAAAGCCCATATTTACAGAACTGCTCGGCCCGCCGTCGAAGGACGATCAGGCTCCGCCGCCGACCGGAGATCCGTCCGCAAAAATACCGCAGTGACTGCCGGAATCCGGTAAAGGACTGCCTGTTCATTTTTGCGAAACCGGTGTAACGGAGTGAGGCGGGATCTTTCGACTCAAAGCTCCCGCCGTATCTAACAGGTGTTTGCGTTACGGATGCGGCGCACCGCGTCTCTGATAGATTGCACGTCGAGATTTTTGCGAACCGCGATCAGTTCGGCCGCCATGCTCGCCGCGATCTCTTCGGCCGTTTCGCCTCCGATATCAAGCCCCACCGGCACACAAACACGCTTGAACTGTTCCGGATCGATGCCCTCCTCCGTGAGCGATTGGAAGAGCGCTCGGTTTTTATTAAAGCTGCCGAGCAGACCGATGTAGCGCGCGGGCGATCGCAGCGCATATCGCAGGCAGATCCGGTCCAGGTCCGGTTCGCGCGTGGCGATGAAGAGGTAAGAGGACTCATGGACCGGCAGTCTCCGGAAGTTTTCTGCCCAGGAAGCCACGTAGAAAAGATCCGCCATGGGAAATTTTTCGGAATTGGCCTGTTCCTCACGGTCATCAACAAGGGCGATTTTAAACCCGATCGGCTTGACAGCCTCCGCAACGGCCCGGCTTACAAATCCGGCGCCAAAGATGTAAAGAATGGGGTCCGGAAAAATCGGTTCCACATAAACCTGCATAGAGCCTCCGCAGACCAAAGCACTCTCCTCATGATCGATCCCGGAGAGATCGTAATACAGCAACCGGCTTTTCCCCGTCTTCAGCACCATGAGCGCTTCGCGGCAAACCTCCGCTTCGCTGAACCCGCCCCCTATCGTGCCCGACCGTCGCCCGTCCTCATAGACCAGCATTTTAGCCGAGTCCTTTCTCGGGGTGGCTCCGTTGGTGGCGATGATGGTGGCCAGCGCCGCGCGCTGCCCCCGGGAACGAAGCGCAACAATTTCCTCATAAATGTCCATAGCCATTTTGCAAAAATAGCACAAAAGCCGGATTTTCTGAGACCCAATAATGCCGCAGGACCGGGTCGCAACCCCGAAAGCGATTTTGAAGGCGTTTTGATAAGAACGGAAAGGGCCGATTTCATAATCTCCTGCGCTTGAGCGGCCGTTTTCCCGATTGCCGGAGCCGCAAGCCCCGCGGGCGCGCAGCAGAGCAGCCTGCATCACTCCCAAGCCCTCCTAAGGAACTCCTGGGAGCGCGGCCGTCTC
>CAZLHW010000123.1:0-7220 GCA_964559085.1 uncultured Acidobacteriota bacterium
GGAAAGTCTTAGCGGATTTCTGGTCGGTCCTCGGATCACGCCGCAGCTCTTGCGCGCCTCGAAGGACGGGATTCTCTTCAAACGGGCGTATGCAAATTCAATTCAAAGCCTGCGCGGCTATGAATGCATTCTTTGCGGCATACCCCCGAGCATAACCCAGGATATCGCCGACGACTATGCTCCCGGCGCACTGAAGGAATTGAACTGTTTGCCTGAAATATTCAAGTCGTTCGGCTATCACCCGCTTTATTTTTTCGGCGGTAGCCGCAACGCCCGAATCCTGCGTTTTGCGGAATCGATAGGATTTGAGAGGGTGCTTGCAGACGACATTGTGCATCCGGGAGATGTGAAGTTCGACTGGGGATACCGCGAGGATATCTACTTCGCCCGTGTTCTCGAATATTTGCGGAAGAATTTTGAGGGCAAGAAGATTTTCGTCTTCGTCGACACAGGAGCGACCAACCACACTCCGTTCCACGTATTGGACGAGGCGATGAAGGATAGAGTCCCCTTTCCGCGCGCCGAGAAATTCGAAGAGCATTTTTCAAACACAACCTTCGTGCAGGATGCTTATTTCGGGCAATTCTACGATGCTTTCCGGAAAGAATACGGGGAGCGCGGTTCGCTGCTGGTCGTCAGCGATCACGCCTGGCCCATCCGCATGCACAAAGACAATATTTATAATGAACGCGGAGCATTTGAGGAAAATTTCATTATCCCGCTGCTTTTCGTACCGCCACAATCGCACCGCAGCCCGTTTGCAGTCGGAACTGCCTGCGATTACCGATTCAGCCAGATGGACATTGTCCCCACCGTTCTTGAAATAATCGGCGTGGGGCGGGATCGGCTGCTTGGAGAGTCTTTCGCACCGTGGCTGCTGCGCTCTCCCGCCCGCGCCCCCCGGCCTCCTCAGAAAATCAAGCTCAGCATTCACCCCTATGGCGGGGGCTTTATTTCGGCCGTGCGCTATCCGGAAAAATATCTTTTTGATGTACTGGGGCGGAATGTAAAAATCTATGACCTGCAGAAGGATCCGGGAGAGCAATCGCCGATCGTCCGCGACGTGGGAAAGCACATGTCTCTGATCCGGGACTTCTTCAATCATTAGCCGCGGCTTTTCGCGGATACACACAGATGCAGATTTATCCGTGCCGATCCGCGAAAATCCGCGGTTAATCTACGTCAGTGCTTCGCGTATGCGGGCAAGGCCTTTTTCGATGATGGGCAGGGAGGTTGCATAGGACAGGCGCAGATACCCTTCGCCGTATTCGCCGAAGCAGGAACCGGGCAGCAGCGCCACGCCGGCCTTTTCAAGAATCAGGTTGGCCAGTTCGCCGGACTTCATGCCCGTGCCGGTGATGTTCGGGAAGGCATAGAAGGCGCCCTGCGGCTTCTGACAGGAGAATCCGGGAATCGCATTCAAGCCGGCCACGATCACATCGCGCCGGCGCTGGTACTCCATTACCATTTTATCCACCATATCCTGCGGTCCCTTGATGGCCTCTATTCCGGCGAATTGAGAGAAATGCGCCGTGGAGCCCAGCGAGTGAGTCAGCAGCAGACCGACGCAATCCACCAGTTCTTTGGGCATGATACCGTAGCCGAGGCGCCATCCGGTCATGGAATAGGTTTTAGAGAAGCCGTCAACGATAATAGTTCGTTCGCGCATGCCGGGGAAAGAGGCGATCGACGAAACCTGGAGTCCGTCGTACACAATACGGGCATAGATTTCATCCGACATAACCCAGCTGTCGAATTTCTGCGCCTGCCGCGCAATATGTTCCAGATCCTGGGGAGGGATAACGCCTCCCGTGGGATTGCTTGGGGAGTTTAGAATAATCAGCTTCGTGCGTTTGTTTATCAGTCTATCGAACGCATCCAGATCGAAAGAGAAGCTGTTGGATTCCAGGAGCGGCACAGGCACCGGGACGCCGCCCGCAACTCCAATCATGGCTTCATAAGTCGGGAATCCCGGATTGGGATAGATCACTTCATCTCCGGGTTCGATCAAAGCCATCGTGGGGAAGAACAGATTCGGCTTACCTCCGGGGCTGACCAGGACCTCTTCGGGATGTATCTTGATGCCGCGGCGCCGGCCGGCGTCTTCGGCGATTGCCTCACGAAGCGGTGTTATCCCGGCAGGATTCGTATAGCGCGTTTTGCCCTCGGTGATGGCTTTGATGCCCGCAAGGCTGACATTGGCGAAGGTGTCGTAGTCCGGCTGACCGATCTCAAAGTGTATGATTTCCTTGCCCGCCGCCTCCAATTGGCCGGCTTTGGCGAGCACCTGGTAGGCACCCTCAGGGGCCAGGTGTTGCGTGCGTTTCGCGTATCCCATAATTTCTCCTTGCCTGCGGCAAGCGGCATGCAATCGTTGTATTGATAGCAATTCCGCAATTGAGTCAGGAGCGCTGCAAGCGCGAAGCAGTACAGCCCAGGCTTCCGGACGCTGCGCGTCCTTCAGCCTGGGATAGCGCGCGTTGGGCGCAAGCCCTGAAGGGGCGGCGCAGGCTGCACCGCCCTTTCAGAGCTTATTCAATCGCTATTCCCTACCCAGGGTTCCTGAGCCCCGCGTTGCTCGGCTCCTTCACCCTGGGCTCTCCGCGCTTTCAGCGCGGCCCCGATGTGATCTCCGATTATTCCAGCAGCTTTTTGAGACCTTCGAACTCGGCGTCCTGCATCCCAAACCAGTTTTCCCGCGCCGGGAACGTGCGGCTCTTCACTTCGTCATAGTAGGATTTGAGTCCGTTGAGAATGACTTCGCCCGCGTTTCCGAACATTTTCGCCATCTTGGGCTTGAACTTGGGATAAAGGCCGAACATGTCGTGATAAATAAGCAGCTGTCCATGCGCATGCGGTCCGGAGCCGAGACCCATGATGATGCAGTTTTCCGCGCGCTCCATAATGAGTTTGCAAAGTCTGTCAGGAACCAGTTCCAGCAGAATTGCGACGGCTCCCGCTTTCTCCAAAGCCTTGGCGTCGTCCACAATCGTCTTGGCCAACGCGGCCGATTTTCCCTGCAGGCGGAATCCGCCCAATGATGCAACCGATTGCGGCGTCAGGCCGAGATGCCCGATAGCCGGTATTCCGGCATCTGTAATCGCCCGTATGCGCGGAGCCATAGCCGCGCCGCCCTCGAGCTTGATGGCATCGCATCCCGCTTCAGCCATGAACCGCCCCGCATTCAATACCGCAAGTTCGTTACTGGCCTGATAAGACATGTAAGGCATGTCGCCTACGAGGAAAACGTTCGGCGCGCCCCTGCGAACGGCGGATGCATGACGGATCATATCCTCCATTTTCACCGGCAGCGTGGAATCATAGCCCAACATCGTCATGCCCAGGCTGTCTCCCACAAGGATCATCTCGATTCCGGCCTGTTCCTGCAAATAGGCTGTGGGAAAGTCATAGCACGTCAGCCAGGTGATGGGCTCTCCGCGCTCTACTTTTTCAAACAGGTAAGGCAGGGTGATTTTTTTCCGTTCTTCCGTCATGACCAATGCTCCTTTAACAAATTGGAGCGGCGATTCTACCATAGATTCACGAATTGAAACCAGCCCACAGACACACGTCAATCATAAGTGCGCGTCAATAAAAGTGGCACAATAAACGCTTAACGAGTTCGCGTCTGGAAAGAGACCCAATCAGATCAAAAGGCAATCCATGGACGGAGTCTGGGATAGATGCATTTGCCTGTGGTCTGGAAGGCCGAAAGGAAAGTTGCTCCGCGTGCCAAGCCGAAGAATGAGGGCGGATCCAAGATGTCAGGTCCGGAGGGAGAGAGGATCCCCCTATTCGCACCATCCTTCGCCCCTGCCGAGGCTCCTGCGAATGTCCTCTCCTACCGGGGTTCGCTGCGCTTCACCCCCGGCTATCTATTGCCCCTTCCGGGGCAACATTCGCATTTCCCGCCTCCATGTCGTCTCTTGCGGGGCGATAGGCAGAATTTGTTATTTGTTATATGGGAAATAACCCATAACACTTCACAAATTGCCAATAACTATTTTTTGTCGGCGTAATGGAATTCGTATTTTTGTGTCAGGGACACAGCCATGCATAGGAAAGGTTTTGTAAACTTCAGGGTTTCCATGGGGCAATGCCATATGCCTTTGGGTATTACCACGGCTGTGGGGACGGAAAAGACATGATCTTCCTCCTGCCCCTTGGGGCCTATTTTGAAATTCACTTCCGCACCCAGATCTCCAATGTCTTTTGGATCGGACCCGATGAAGTACACAACTTCGTCATGATCGTGAACGTGCGGTTCGGTGGACATTCCGAGCGGCCCCACCTTCAATCCAAAAGCGTAGATGATATTGCACGGAAAGCCGTTCAGGAGGTCCGCACCCGCGGAAAACATCGACATCTCCCCCATCTTTCGGATGGGCAATTTGACCAGGCACTTTCCATACTTTGTCTTGCCGTCCGAAGTCTCCTTTGAAACATTCTGCAGCAGCGGGACGGCAGCGGCCGTCCAATTCAACAGAGGGCCCGCGGACGCTGCGGCCGCGCTCCCAATTGCAACGGTCTTCACAAATCCTCTTCTTGTTGACAGGTCCTTCATCATATTCATTCTCCCTTTTGGGATTCGAGATTCGAGATTAAAAGCAGGTGCACTACGGTTCCTAATCTCGAATTTCAAATCTCGCATCTCGAATCATTATTCATCCGATCATTATCCGGGCGTCGACGACACGGGCGCCGGATCCCATGGGCAGCACAATAAGCGGGTTGATGTCCATCTCCTCGATTTCAGGGAAGTCGGTAACCAGCTGGGACAGCCTCGACAGCGATTGGGAGATTGCATCGATATCCGACGGCGGCTCTCCGCGGAAGCCGCGCAGAAGTTTTATGCCTTTGATGCCCTCAATCATATGGCGCGCGCCGAGTTCGCGGATCGGAGCAATCCGGAATATGACATCCCGGAAAACCTCGACGTAGATTCCACCCAATCCAAACATCAGCAGGGCGCCGAAAAGCGGGTCGCGCTTCATGCCAAGGATGGTTTCCTTGCCCTTGCGCACCATTTCCTGAACCAGCACGCCCCAGATCTCGGCCCCCGGCCTGGAGTCCTTCACCTGTTTTAGCAAATCGGGATAAGCCGCTCTCACCTCATCCTCCGACTGCAGATTCAGCTTGACGCCGCCGACATCGACTTTATGCACGATATCGGGAGAAACGATCTTTATCACAACCGGAAACCCGATTTCTCTGGCCGCCTTCACGGCGTCTTCTTCATTCCGGACATAAATGCTTCGCGACATCGGCAGCCCGTAGGCTCGAAGCACCGCGTGCGCTTCCGGCTCCGGAAGGAATTTGCGTCCGTCCGCTTTGGCATTCCGGATGATTTCCCGCACCTTGTCGGGCTGGACGTCGTCAAAATGCACGATCTCGGTGCGCGGCCGTTGGCGCCATTGGACATAGCGCGCCATCGCGCTGAGAGCGCGCGCCGCGTCCTCAGGGAAACGGTAGTGCGGGATCTGCGCCTCTTCGAGTATTTTCAGAGACTCCTCGATATTGCCGGTAGCCATATAGACCGCGAACGTCGGTTTGTCGGAAAATTTCACCTGTTGGGCAATGACCTTTGAAGTGGCTTCCAGGTTGGTCAGCATCTGCGGCACGCAGATTACGATCACGCCGTCCACATTTTCGTCCGTTAGCACTGCCTGCATCGCCAGCCGGTAACGGGTTTCTTCGGCATCTCCGATCAGATCGATCGGGTTGTTCAGACTTACCGTCGGCGGCAGGTTTGCCTTCAGGATGGCAGTGGTTTTCGGCGACAGCGTGGATAATTCAAGACCGTGCCGGATGGAGGAATCCGTCGCCATAATGCCCGGGCCTCCGGCGTTTGTAACAATTGCCACCCGTTTTCCCCGGGGCAGTGGCTGGTTGACGAAAGCAATTCCGTAGCGGAAAAGATCCTCAAGAGTTTCGACGCGGAGAACGCCGCACTGCGCAAAAAGGGAGTCATAGACTTCGTCCGAACCGGAAAGAGCTCCGGTGTGGGACGATGCCGCTTTGGCGCCTTCCTTGGTCCGGCCGGACTTGACGGCCAGAATCGGCTTCTTCTCCGAAATTCGCTGGGCCAGGTTGATAAATCCTTTGGGGTCTTCCAGGTTTTCCACATACAGGAGGATGACGTCCGTCATGGGATCGTCGGCCAGCGCCTCCAGCAGATGATTCTCATGGATATCGGCTTTGTTTCCGATCGAGATGAATTTGGAAAACCCGATCTTCTCGGCAGCCGCGTGCTCCAGAGCCGCCACGCCGATCGCTCCGCTTTGGGAAATGAACGCAATTCTTCCCGCGCCGGGGAAGCTGCGGGAAAAGGTTGCATTCAGCGAGATCACCGGATCGGTGTTGATTACGCCGAAACAGTTGGGGCCGATGATGCCCATGCCATAACTCTCGGCGATATCCCGCAGTTGCCGCTCCAGCACCACGCCCTCGCCCCCCACCTCTTTAAATCCGGCGCTGATGACGATGGCGCCCTTGCACCCTTTGCGTCCGGCCTCCTGCAGAACCTGCGGCACCATGCCGGCCGGCACCAGAACGACGGCCAGGTCGACATCATCCGGCACATCGAGGACCGAATTGTAGGCGCGCACTCCCAGAACGCTTTTAGCTTTTGCGTTGATGGGGTACACGCATCCGCTATAGCCGGCAAACAGCAGGTTGGCGAACACGGCACGGCCGAGGCTCTGGGACTTGGCGGAGGCTCCAATGACCGCTACGGAGCGGGGAGCAAAAATCATTCGGATTTGATCTGCTTTAGTCATAGTCACATTTCCATAACACGGATTTTCACATATCCGCCGGCCTCCAGACGAAAGATGCCTATCTCGGGTGCGGCCGGGTTGACTGTTGATACGATATAGCAAAGCAATCCGGGATCCGTACTCAGGGCGACATCAATCCTGGACGGTATGGCGCGCAAATACCGGTGTGAGTGAAATACGCCGACGAAAGATTCCCCCCGGGATTCCATGAGGTCCAGAACCGACTGGACCTCCATGGGCGCTATTACGAAACCCAGATCGGGATTCTTATAGAACTCGCCGTAAGATTCAAAAATCGGCTTCCATTCAGGCGTGTTTCTGAGATTGGTGGAGCAGGGGTACAGGCTTTTAGGATGATACAAATCCGCGCCTCCCACCATACCATAGGCCTTATGGGGCAAGGCTTCCACACAGGTCCGGATCAATTCCTCGATCAACTGT
>CAZLHW010000123.1:7230-9365 GCA_964559085.1 uncultured Acidobacteriota bacterium
CAGATCTCCTGCTTTGCCGGTTGGTGCCGGCGAATCTCTCCCGACATCGATTCCAATCTATACCAGAAACGCCGGCATAAAAATAAAAAAATGTACAGCACGCCATGCACTGAAAGCGCCGGGCAGGATAGCCGGGGGTGGAAGTGCGCTCGATAGCGCGACGGAATCCCGGGGACGTCAGCATAATAACAAAAGCCCTGAAAGGGCGGTGCAGACTGCGCCACCCTTTCAGGGCTTATTGAACGACCATGCCTTGCCCAAAGTTCCGGAGCCCCGCTCTGTTCGGGCTCTTTCACCCTGCGCTACTCTGCCCGGCGCTTTCAGCGCGGCCGCGCCTGCGGCGTGCATTGGCACTTCATTTCAACTTCAGCTTGGCGGCAATTTGCCCATCGCCGGCATCGGATCCTTAGGCCGTGCCACGCGCGCGAATTCGAATCCCGCGGCAATAATCGGGCTGATCACCCCGCCGGCCAGGATCGTGTAGCGGAGGCACAGACCGCCGACCAAGCCCAGCAAGGCTGCCAATGTCAGCGTCATCCCGTGCGATGCCTGCAGTTCCAGGAAGAACGGGATCACCAGTCCGCATGCAACAACGCCCAGCCAGAAAGCGGGCGCCACGGCGCCCGAGAGGATGCGTTTTGCTGAAAATCTTGATTCGACGGTTCGATAGGCATTGTAAAGGAAAACGATCAGGATAAACACCTCAAGAGCCTCGACAACAAGATCGATAGCAGCCAAATGCGTCAGCTGGGCTGGACTCACCTCCATTCCCTGGCCGATCAGGAGGATTGCCAGAATCCCCGTAGAGACCGCAGACACAAAAAACAGAACCGGGAGAAGGGCAGTATGCCACAAAGCGATGGGTTGGCTGTACCCCAGCAGAAGTCCCGTGTAAATCACGGTAAGAAATGCAAACACGGCTCCGATTACGCCTATGAAATGTCGGGCGGCTTCGTTCTCGGCAAGAGGGCCGGGGAATGGCCATATCCACCAGGCGCTGTGAACGGCAGCGCATATCATAAACAAAACAATGATAATAGTGCCCCGCGCAATCCAGGAGGTTCCGGGTTTCATCCAGACTCTCCACGCATGGGCCGGGGTTCCCAGATCGGCCAGCAGAAACAGGGTTCCAATGAGCACGCACGGCAGTCCCAAGAACACGCCGATCTTGGATACAAGCACCCAATCCGGGCCGCCGTAGAGATCGGCCAAGACGCCGGTCAGGTAAGCGCCGCCGCCGACACCGGCGAGAAAGAGGTATGCCGCAATCAGCCAGCGCCATTCGCTCTGAACCTGGCCATCCAATTTTACGGATCCCATAGATTTCTCCTATTCGCAAAATGCCCACATTCCGGGAGCCGCAAGGGGAGCTACCTGGGGGGCAGATAATAGACTTTGGGTTCGGTGCCGACTTCGGGCCGCAGGACAAAACCGCGTTTTGTCTTGAGGAGATAGGATATTTCGCTTTCGGGATCGTCGAGATCCCCGAAAACGCGCGCCTTGGCCGGGCAGGCTTGCACACAGGCCGGTTCCCTCCCCTCGGCGCGCCTGTCGGTGCAGAAATCACATTTTGTGGACACGCCGCAGCCGCTTTTCGCCTCCCACTGCTGCTTACAAAACTGCTCGTATTCGCTGAGTGGGATCCCTTCGGGGAAATAACTCTTGTACTCCCGCACCGAATAGCGCGCGCCATACGGGCAGGCCATCATGCAATATTTGCAGCCGATGCACTTCTCCTTGTCGATCCGCACGATGCCGTCCTCCGTCTGGTACGTAGCTCCGGTGGGGCAGACTTTCATGCAGTCCGGCTCCTCGCACTGATTGCAGAGCACGGGCAGCGCCTGCCGCACAGAATTGGGAAACGTGCCCATTTCGCCTCGTAGTACACGGCTCCACAGAACACCGGGCGGCGTCCGGTTTACCAGTTTGCATGCCATCACGCAGGCATAGCAGCCGTAGCATCTTTTAAGGTCAATGACCATTCCGTAGCGTGCCATAGTCCACTCCAATCATTAATGTTCTGCCACCACAGCTCCCGATTCCCCGCCGTTTCAGTCCGCTTTATAGATTTTTACACGGCAGCAGCTATCCTGGTTCAGCGTCAACGGGTCCGGCTGCGCGTCATCCATCATGAC
>CAZLHW010000124.1:0-9335 GCA_964559085.1 uncultured Acidobacteriota bacterium
ACTGACCGTCATAAACGAAGCCGTGGATCCAACCTTCCGGTTCATGACCGTCGATTGGGATGGAAAAATCCGCATGGATCCGTCGTCCGCTCCAGTGATGCAAAGCCTGATCAGCCAGAAAGACCGGTTTGATATCGCTTTTGCCTGCGACGCCGACGGGGACAGGCATGGAATCGTTACTCGAAGCACCGGGTTGCTTCCTCCAAATCATTATCTATCGGGGGGTGTCCACTATCTTTTCGGGCAGCGGCCGAAATGGCCTGCCGCAGCCGCCGTCGGCAAAACCCTAGTCAGCAGCAGCATGATTGACAGGGTGTCCACGAAACTGGGACGCCGAGTGTACGAGACACCCGTTGGATTCAAATGGTTTGTCGACGGCTTGATCACCGGATCCCTGGGATTCGGAGGCGAAGAAAGCGCGGGCGCTTCGTTTATACGCATGGACGGCAGAGTCTGGACTACAGACAAAGACGGCATTCTAATGGCGCTGCTTGCCGCAGAAATCATGGCCCGGACCGGGCGGGATCCGGGCGAAATTTACGCCGAGCTGGAAACCGAGTTCGGCGCGCCCGCCTACAGCCGTATCGACGCCCCTGCGACGCCCGCCCAGAAAAAGATGCTGGCCCAGCTCTCCCCGCAGCATGTGCGCCGCAGGTATCTCGCCGGGGAGAAGATACAGTCGATTCTCACACACGCACCGGGGAATGGGGCCCCTATCGGCGGATTAAAGGTGCTGACCGAAAACGGCTGGTTCGCGGCCCGCCCCTCAGGGACAGAAGACATCTACTAGATTTATGCAGAAAGTTTCCGGGGAACTGACCATCTGCAGCGTCTGATCGAAGAAGCTCAGGAAATTATCAGCGATACGCTCGCCGCCGCGGCGGAATAGGCGGTCAAGCGCCGAATCCCGGCAGAAAGGGCCCAAATATGACAGCGAAGACCCCAACCAGCCTTCCGGCATGGAAAGAGCTCGAAGCCCACTACGCCACGATCCGGGATGTCCACCTTCGGCAGCTTTTCGAACAGGATCCGAAGCGCGGGGAAAGAATGGCAATAGAGGCTGCGGGCGTTTATATGGATTTTTCCAAGCATCGCATAACGGATAAAACCATTGAGCTGCTTCTTCGGCTGGCAGAAGAATCCGGTCTTAGAGCCCGCATCGACGCGATGTTCCAAGGCCAAAAAATCAACGTCACGGAGAAACGGGCTGCGCTGCATGTGGCACTGCGCGCTCCGGAAACATCCACCCTTGTCGTAGACGGCGAGAATCTTGTTCCCCAAGTTCAGGCTGTCCTGAAAAAAATGGCCGACTTTTCTGCACGCGTCCGCAGCGGACAATGGACAGGCTATACCGGCAAACCGATTCGCAACATAGGGAATATCGGCATCGGGGGATCAGATCTGGGACCGGTTATGGCGTATGAAGCCTTGCGCTACTACTCCCAGCGCAATCTGACCTTCCGCTTCGTTTCCAATATCGATGGAACGGACTTTGCCGAGGCCGTTCAGGACCTGAATCCGGAAGAAACACTTTTCATCATTTCTTCAAAAACCTTCAAAACCCTGGAAACCATGACGAATGCGCAAAGCGCGCGCCTTTGGATCCTCGGAGCGCTACGGGATCCCAAAGCCGTTGCCAGGCACTTCGTCGCTGTCTCCACGAACGCCGGAGAAGTAGCATTGTTCGGCATGGATACCGCCAACATGTTCGAATTCTGGGATTGGGTCGGGGGGCGCTATTCCATGGATTCCGCCATCGGTCTGTCCACAATGATCGCTGTCGGCGAAGTACATTTCCGCGCTATGCTGGACGGGTTTCATCAGATGGATGAGCATTTCCGCTCCACCCCGTTCGACCGCAACCTTCCTGTGATGCATGGACTTCTTGGGCTCTGGTACAACAACTTCTTTGGCGCACAGTCCGTGGCCATCCTCCCCTACGAACAGTATCTGAAGCGGTTCCCTGCCTATCTCCAACAGCTGACCATGGAAAGCAACGGGAAGGGCGTCACCCTTGATGGAACCCCAGTGGATTACCAGACGGGGACTATCTAGTGGGGAGAGCCCGGCACCAATGGCCAGCATTCTTTCTATCAACTGATACATCAGGGGACCAAACTCATCCCCTGCGACTTCATCGGATTTATCGAGCCCCTGAATCCCATCGGCCGCCACCACAATCTGCTTTTGGCAAATATGTTTGCCCAGGCGGAAGCGCTGGCCTTCGGAAAGACACCGCAGGAACTTATGGCTGAAGCGGTACCGGCTGAGCTGTTGCCGCATAAGGTTTTTGAAGGCAACCGTCCATCCAGCACCTTTCTCATGAAGCGGCTGACACCCGAGTCTCTGGGAAAACTCGTTGCGCTTTATGAACACAGTGTTTTTACCCAGAGCGTGCTGTGGAACATTAACCCGTTCGACCAGTGGGGCGTTGAGCTGGGGAAAGTGCTTGCCGAGCGTATCATCCCTGAACTGGAATCAGACACGGCATTCAGGCTCAAACACGACAGCTCCACCAACACATTGATCACTCGATACAGAGAGGGCCGGGGAAAATCTCTTGCCTGACGGCATCCTGCAATTCCCTTAAATGAGCAATCTCTCCCCAGGTTTCAAGGGTCCAGAAATCTTCGGCAATACGAAATAAATTTATGGCGGCATTAAAAAGCGAAAATCGTCTCGGGCCGGCGGGCGGCGTGCGGGTGGCTTTATGAAAAAAGCTCCGCAACACACCGCCATGGCCCACTATCAGGATGCTCTTGCCCCTGTTGTTTTTAGCAATTTCCTCGGCACAGGCCACACAGCGATCGAAAAGCCGGCGAAGGCTTTCCCCGCCCGGCACCGCATAATCGGCATCCGCTTCATTGAATCGGGAAGATTCTTCGGGATACTGCAGCTCGAATTGGTCCCTGGTCAGCCCCTGAAGGATTCCAAGATTGCGTTCCCGCAACCGGGCATCCGTGTGAATTTCCAGATTAAGCCTTTTGGCAATGATTTCAGCCGTCCGGATCGCCCTTCCGAGGTCGCTGCTGTAAACCGCCTCAATTTTTTTGCAGGCAAGTCCTTCGGCAAGAAGTTCCGCCTGACGGATCCCTGTCGGCGTCAGCGGACTGTCAAGATGGCCCTGCTGCCGTCCCGCCCTATTCCACTCTGTTTCGCCGTGCCGTACGGCATAAACCAATGTTGACATCCACGCCCCTGCCTATCGAAATCTCGAATTTCGAATCCATGCGGAAGCCGGCTCCCGGCTTGCATTTGAAAAAACGCAGCCCGGCAACTATCGACAGCAGCGCCTTTCTGAAATCATCAGCGCAACTTTTCCCGTAACGGTCCCGCGCATGGCAGGAACCCAAATCGGACACCCGTTCTTCGACGCCGCATCCACAGCATGGATTGTAGAGCAGGATGCGGCCGAATCCAGTCCCTGTATCCTGGAAAATACAAAAAACGCGATCGTGCAGGCCACCCCGTCTGACTGTTTACTGAAAACAAGGATTGCCTTATCTTTAAGAGTCCCGGAACAAAGGCATTTTAGATATAACGATAGAGGCGGATCCCGATGGCGCTTATAGGAGCAAACGAACTGAAACGAAAAATGCTGATTAAAATTGAAAACCAGCCTTACGCTGTCCTCGATGTCTTTTTTGCATCACCAAGTGCGCGCGGCGCTTCCACCCTGGTGCGGACAAAAATAAGAAATCTGATCACCGATGCCGTGATGGAAAAAACCTTCCGCACCAGCGAGAAGTTTGAAGAACCGGATGTCGCTCTGACTCCCGCATCGTATCTGTATTCCGACGGCGAAAATTATCACTTTATGGACCAGGAAACCTATGAGCAGTTCTCACTGCCTGTAACGCAATTCTGCGAAGAAAAGCTCTACCTGAAGGACGGCCAATCCCTCCAGATGCTCAAATATAACGGCTCCCCCATCGCCATTCAGTTGCCGCAATTCGTGGAACTGACGGTTACCGCAACAGAACCCGGCGGACGCAACGACACCGGGACCGGTGGTTCCACAAAGCCTGCAACTCTGGAAACCGGTCTGCAGGGCCGGGTACCCCTTTTTATCAAGGAAGGAGAAATCATCCGCGTCAACACGCAAACCGGCGAGTTCGCATCCAGGGCCTAAGAGCGTCCGTCAAAAGACCCTATTGTGCGACTCTGCCCGGTTCCCCCTTGCGGTCCATGGCCAGAAGACGGTGAAAAAGGACCTTGAACCGCCCAAGCGCCTGCAATCTGCGCTTCTTCGGGAAAAGGAATTCAACCTCCGGCGACCGGCTCGCATAGTCAAAGTTTGCTGGGCCCATTCATACTAAAATCATAGTAACGAGGAGCAACATTTTGCCGATTGAATAAAAGTGGACCGCGGTGTCTGGAAAAGGCCAGTAGAAATGAAGGTGCGAATTATTGTTCTTTTGGGAATCTTGGTTGGGACTCTTCTGAATCCGATCCTGGCCGCAGAGCCACCGGTTGAAACGAAAACTGCCTTGTCTGAAAACAGTTCTTTGACAGACGGGAGCGAAGAAAATCAACCGTTATTGCCCTTCCTGGAAGTTCAATCCGCCAAGATATCCACGCGCTACAACTATATTGAGACGGATCGGGGAGTGACCACGCGAAACGCCCAGCAGCACAAAGAAGCATTTGGGTTCCGATTCCGTTTTGACCGCGATGGGAAATATTCGCTGAATATGGTCGCCGGATCAGGTGGCGGATTCACATCGAGTTGGGATTCACTCGGAATCGGCAGCGATTGGAATTCAAACCTGAATTTACGGGAACTCTTCCTTTCGCTGAAGCCTTGGAAGGCGCTCAACCTGCAATGCGGCGGCATTTCGATCATCCGGGGCGCTGCGACGGAAATCACTACGTATGACAATGACGCCTTTATCGCGGGAGCCCGTGTATCCATAAAAAGCCCGAAGTATTTGTTCTTCGATGATATCTCGGGGACTCTGGCTTATCTGGGGGATGTAAATGAACCGGACGTATTCCGACGATTCGAACGGCTGGACGAACCCAATTACCACCAAATCCTGGCTACAAAGAAGATCGGCAAGCGCGCCGTTGTCAGCGGAGAATTCGCCTCGCTGTCCGGCATCGCCACTCTGCGCCAGGCTATTCAAGTCAAGGTTCCGGAACTAAGAATGATCGATTCGGTGCGGTTTGAAAATTATCAGCGCGTGGAGGGCAGGAAAGACTACGGATATGCAGTCCATGGGGACAAAAGAGTCCTTAAAAAGCTGGTACTGGGCGGCGGGTTTGCGGCTATCGACCGCCACTACGGCGGCCTGAATGGAGATCGGTTCAATAAAGGGAAACGCATTTTTGCTCAAGCAAGGATCGATATCTTGGAATCCCTGGATGCGGAAGTGTTTATCCAAAAGGCGGTCGCCAACGGGTACTCCATTTCCAACGATATCCGACTGGACTTGGTTTTGACCTACGACCTTCTGCCCGGCATTCGAAAACTGGGGGTTTTCCGCACCCCTCAATAGGAAACACAGAAAGAGCGGCCGGGAACTGCAAATACAATACTCTCTGCTTCGCGCACTGAGACTGAAAAGAGGCTGAAAAAGAAATGAGATAATGGATCAACAATAGGACCATCGGGCAGAAGTTGCTGATTGCCTTTACAATTATGTTGGCTTTGACGGTAGCATTGTCGTGGATCGGCTACAGCGGGCTGCGGACGACCAATGAACTGGTCGATCAGCTGAAGGATGTCCGATTGCCCGGCATTGATTTCGTAGTCCAGGCAGACCGTGATTTGCAGCAGCTGCTTGTGGCAGAGCGCTCCCTTCTCTTCCTGCCTCCGGATTCTGAAGATTTCAAGCGACAGCTGGATGAATACGAGACCAACCTTCGCCAATCGGATGAGCGATGGAATGGCTACAAGGCCTTGGCCCGGACGCCGGAAGAACAGGCGCTGATCCCCAAATATGAATCCGCCCGCAGCAAGTGGATGGATGTTTCGCGGCGTGTCGTGGATTTGAGGAAATCGGGCGGCGATGCCGTATCCGCCCAGAAAATGTCCATGGGGGAAACGGCGATCAAGTTCGACACCATGAGAGAGTATCTGAATGAACTCCAGGAATTGATCATGGCGGATGCAGAAAACATGAAGGTGCGTGCAAATCAGACAAAATCCCAGGCAATGCTGACTTTGGGGTTGGGGTGCCTCGTTGCCCTCTTTCTCGGAGGGGGCATCGTCTGGATGACGCAGCGCGCTGTTGCTGCTCCTGTGCGGGCCATGGCAGATGCCGCCCAGGGAATTGCCAGAGGCCGATTTGATCAGGAAATTCGGCACCGATCCGGAGACGAAACCGGCCGTCTGGCCGATGCTTTTCGCGAGCTGCTTCAATTTGTGCAGAACCTGGCGGATTCGGCCGCCGCACTGGGAAGGGGAGACCTGAAACACAGCGCAGCCGGCGCACAGGATGATGTTCTTTCAAAAAATATGAATCACGTGTCCCGCACAATCGCAGGACTGATCGACGAAACCGGCGCGTTGATCAGGGCCGCGCAGGAGGGGGATCTCGCCCGCCGAGGCAACAGCCATCGGTTCAATGGCGCCTATCGTGCATTGGTGGAAGGCATCAACAATCTTCTGGATACTATTCTTGCCCCGCTGCAGGAAGCGTCTCAGGTCCTTCAGACTGTTGCATCCTGCGATCTTCGGCCGCGCATGGCCGGCAATTATCGCGGCGACTTCGCCGAACTCAAGAGGAACCTTAATAATGCCATACAGAGTTTGAGCGAAGCCTTGGCTGAAACCTCAAAACAGGCCGAACGCTTAGCGGCGGCTTCCGGAGAAATCAATGCCGCCAGCCAGAGTCTGGCGTCCAGCGCTTCAGAGCAGGCCAGTTCGCTGGAGGAGATTTCCAGCAGTCTGCATGTGATGAAATCCGTAACCGAAAAAAATTCCCACAACGCGCAGGAAGCCAGGAGCCTCACGCTCAATTCCAGGAAGAGTGCGGAACGCGGCAAGGAAAGCATGGAAAACCTGTCGAAGGTCATGGCAGGAATCAAGGCTTCTGCCGATGCCACGGCAAAAATCGTCAGAACTATTGATGACATTGCGTTCCAGACCAACCTGCTGCAGCTCAATGCGGCGGTGGAAGCCGCGCGGGCCGGCGATTCGGGGAAGGGATTTGCCGTTGTCGCGGAAGAAGTGCGCAACCTCGCCATGCGAAGCGCCGAAGCCGCGAAAAATACCGCCGATATGATCGATGAGTCCGTAGCAAAGGCAGCTGCCGGCGTTAAGGTTAATGAAGAGGTCTCAAACAACCTTTCGGAAATTCTTTCGTATGTAAGGCAGGCCAGCGATATGATGGAGGATATTGCCGCAGCCTCGGAAAATCAGGAGCAGGGAATTTCGCAGATAGCCGTGGCCGTCGAACAGATGGAAAAAACCACGCAGCAATCGGCTGCGAGCTCCGAGGAAACAGCCAGCGCGGCGCAAGAGCTGGCCGGGCAGGCGCGCGAGATGAAAACCACTGTCGGCCGATTCTGACTGAGCACTCAAACCGGGACGGACTTAAACCTCCCCGCGCCCCCGATTCCGTCCGCCGCATGGGATTGTCACGTTCCCTCGAGTCCGGCTCACTAATTTGCAGGAATCGGGGATTGGACCGAAACGGCCGCCTTTCTTCAGGCTTAAAGCAGACGCCGATTCATGAAAAATAAAACAACCTCGCCGCCAAAACGGGGAGATCGGATTTAAAAACAATCTGCACAGTTTGGGCAGAAGACGAAAAACAGGGCGGCGGGACTCTTCCCGCATCCCGCCCAAGCCTACTTGGCATCCGCCTTCTCAAATGTCATTCCTGCATGGCAATCATGGCAGACGGGTTTCGTGGCTTTGTGTCCGTTATGGCATTGCGTGCATTTAACATCCGTGGAATCAACGAGGTGATTCTTGTGGGGATCTTTATCATAATTCTTCGCCTTCTCGGCGACCGCCTCAATCGACTGGTGGCAGGCGAGGCATTTTTCCACTTTTACCTCGCTGGTGGGGGCTTCCTCTCCGTGACAGACAGAACAGGCCAATCCCTTATCCGCATGACGGTCTGCCGTAAATTTTCCCTTTTCCTGAACAAGGGCTATGCCGGCAAACAACACGATTGTCAAAACTGATAATCCAAGTATCCGTTTCAGCATCAACGACTCCTTTCCTGCAGCGACCCCTTTTTGCTTGCTGCTTCTGAAGATCCAACCGCATCCCATAGTTGCAAACCGCCCGATCCTGATTCCGGATCCTCGGCATTTTCCACTACGGGACTTTCGCCGTCAAGGGAAGCCATCATAGCTTACGCGGCGCATTCTGTCCGCCGATATTTAAGAATAGACGATCGAACCCTGCAGCGCTTGAACCGGCAAAACGCCGGCATCACGCCGAGGCGCGACCCGAAAGCGGCCCGCTCCCCGTCCCGCATCTAATCCCGACACCTTGCTTTAAACAGCTTGAGGTATTTTCCGTATCCGTTTTCTTCCATTTCTTCGCGCGGGATGAAGCGCAGAGAAGCAGAGTTGATGCAGTACCGAAGCCTGGTCGGCGGCGGCCCGTCGGGAAACACATGGCCCAGGTGCGAGTTTGCCTGCCGGCTTTTGACTTCAGTCCGAATCATCCCCAAGCTGTAATCCTCGCACGTAACTATGCTGGATGGATCAATGGGCCTTGTGAAACTGGGCCATCCGCTGCCCGAGTCATATTTATCCAGTGAACTGAACAAAGGCTCGCCCGACACCACATCCACATAAATGCCCTCACGATGATTGTCCCAATACTCATTGGCAAATGCGGGTTCCGTTCCTCCGCATTGGGTCACTTCGTATTGCAGGGGTGTGAGCTTCTTCACCGAATCTCTCCCTTCGGCCGGAAAAGTCGGCCTATACCTAAAAAAGTATTCATCCGAATTGAATATTTGACAACCGGCGGGAGATTTTGTCAAATTCCACGCTTTTGCCGTCATTACAGGCTGCAATGCTCGACTGCAAAATGCGCGCTGTGTATTTTTATGGATTTCCCGCCGGAGGAATGGATCCTTTTGAACCGATCGTTGGAATCAATTCCTATCCGTGCAACGGACTGGGCCCGGGCCGCGCGGGGTTCGTGCTCCGCATGGCTGGAAATAGCGCGGAGATTTCGTTAGACTCCATAAGGCGAGGATACAAAGCAACGCCGGACGATGACAAATACCCTGCCTAACGGCCGAAGCGACCTCCCATAGCGCAGAAAGCGATTGTTTATCAATGGCAGTATAATCCCTCGGAGAAAATCATTATGACCCCAGCCGATAATCCAAAGCTTCCCAGGTGTTTTTTAGACA
>CAZLHW010000125.1:0-9325 GCA_964559085.1 uncultured Acidobacteriota bacterium
GCTTTATCCGCTGCGCCACTGGAATCTCCTTGCCGCGCGGGCGGCCCGGGCTGGGGTAGACCCCGCCCTGATCCTGGGGCTTAGCCTGCAGGAATCCTCCTTCAATGAGCAGGCTCGATCCCCCGCAAATGCCCGGGGTCTGATGCAAATTATCCCTTCCACGGGATTAAGGCTTGCCCGAGAGGCCGGAATCAAAGGTTACCAATCGGACAAACTCTATCAAGCTGAAACAAACATCATTCTTGGAATTAATTATCTGTCGTCTCTTATAAGGCGGTATGGGAAACTGGAGCTTGCGCTTGCCGCGTATAATGCCGGAGGATCCCGTGTGGATCTCTGGCAAAAAAAATTCGGCGACGCCGATATGCCTGAATTTGTGGAACAGATCCCCTTCAGTGAAACAAGAGGCTATATCAAACAGGTATTAGGGAATCGGGCTTTGTATGCTTTATTGACTGTCTCCGCCTCGTCTGAGAATAGATGAAACAGGCCATGACAAAACCGACGCTCTCGCAGAAGGCTGAACGGTTCACGGAATCCGTCATACGGGAAATGACGCGTCTGGCGCAGATTCATAACGCCATCAATCTGGCGCAGGGCATGCCCGATTTCGAAGCTCCCGCTGAAATCAAGGAGGCGGCCTGCCGGGCCATTATGGGCGGCGTCAATCAGTATGCGATCACGTGGGGCGCCAAAGCGTTTCGCGACGCAATCGCCGCAAAGGCCAAATCGCGCCTGGGCTTTGATGTGGATCCCGAGAGGGAGATCACCGTAACCTGCGGTTCAACGGAAGGCATGATTGCCAGCCTGCTTGCCGTGATCAATCCCGGCGACGAAGTGATCATTTTCGAGCCGTTCTATGAGAATTACGGCCCGGACACCATTCTGTCCGGCGCCACGCCCCGCTTCGTAACGCTCCATCCGCCGGATTGGCGCTTTGATCAAAAAGAACTCGAAGCCGCCTTCAACAATCGCACGCGGGCGATCATCCTGAACACGCCCAACAATCCCACCGGCAAGGTTTTCAGCCGAAGGGAAATGCAGCGGATCGCCGATTTATGTCAGAAATGGGATGTCCTCGCCGTAACCGACGAGATCTATGAATACATCCTTTATGACAATCATGAGCATGTGGCCATGGCGACTCTGGACGGCATGAGAGACCGGACCATCACCGTGAACGCCTTGAGCAAGACCTACAGCGTCACGGGCTGGCGCGTCGGCTATGTGATCGCCCCGCCCCGATTCACTCAGGGCATCCGCAAAGTGCACGACTTTCTTACGGTCGGCGCTCCGGCGCCTCTGCAGGAAGCAGGCGCGGCGGCGCTGCAGCTTCCGGACAGCTATTATTCAAACCTGGCAGCCGTGTATCAGGGCAGGCGCGATCTGATGCTGCACGCACTGCGCAGCGCCGGCTTCGAATGCCCCACGCCGCAGGGCGCTTACTACATTATGGCCGGGATAGGGAAACTGAGCACCCTTTCCGATAGAGATTTTGCAAAATACCTTGTGAAGGACATCGGGATCGCCGCGGTTCCCGGAAGCAGTTTTTTTCATGAACCCGAGCGGGGCTCCCGTTATGTCCGATTCTGCTTCTGCAAAAAAGACTCCACACTGCAATCCGCTGGAGAGAGGCTGCAGAAGATTCCCTCAAAACCTGAAGGATTCGGGTAATATAGGCTTTATCCTGTGACGAAGGAACCGTATACCGATGAAGATTGCGAGTTGGTCGCCCGCTGTCGTAAAGGGGATAACCTTGCCTTTGAAGAACTGGTCCGGAAATATCAGCAAACCATCCTGAATCTGGCCTATCATTACCTCGGCTATCAGAGAGACTTTGAGGACGTCGCGCAAAAGATCTTCACAAAAGTCTATTTTTCTCTGCCCAAGTTTGACCTCCGGAGACCGTTCTTCCCCTGGTTGTACAGGATTGCCGTCAATCAGTGTTACGACGAACTGCGCCGCATGCGCCGCGCGAAGATCCGCACATTCAGCGAATTGAGCACTGAAGAGACCCACAGCGTGGAGAATCTGATCAGCCAGCCGGAAATTTCAATAGCCACCGATGAAGAACGACGGGAAATGTTCGTGCTTCTCCAGAAACTGCTGGCCCAGCTGCCCGACCAGCAACGGATGGCGATTGTTTTGCGGGATATCGAGGATATTTCCTATACGAAGATGGCGGCAATGCTGAAATGCACGGAGCAGGCGGCAAGACTCAAGGTATTCCGCGCCCGCGCCCGCTTGAAAGCTCTCGTCGATAAAGCCCTCAAAAGCAAGTGAACCGCGGATCGCCGGACATAATCCGCGACGGTCCGCGCGCATCCGCGTTTCCGATTGCTCCGATCACAGGGCTGCCGCGGCGCGCAAGGCATCCCAGAAACCGGGAAAACTCACGTCGGCACATTCTGCATCGTGAATGCGTGTTTCGCCGCGGGCGGCGAGAGCCGCAACGGCAAAAGCCATGGCGATGCGATGATCGTTTCGCGTCACAATGTCCGCGCCATGCAACGGCTGACCGCCCGGCATGGACAGCCCGTCCGGCCGTTCTTCCACGTCTGCCCCCATGGCGCGCAGGTTGGAGACGATTGCGGAAATCCTGTCGCTCTCCTTTACCCGCAATTCCTGTGCATCGGAAATCACCAGGCCTCCGCCTGCCTGCGATCCCAGAACCGCGAGTACCGGAATTTCATCAATCAGGGAGGCTGCCAGTTTCCCCTTGATGGTAGGGAGCGCGCGCTGCAGCAGTTCCGGACTGTAGCGGACCCGAAGATCGCCGCGAGGTTCTCCAGCCGTCTGCGATTCATTTTCCACACTGAGGTTCAGCCCGGCGGCGACCAGATAATCGAGCAATTCGCGCCGCCGCCGGTTCAATCCCACTCCTGGGAGAAAAAGATCGCTTTTGGAAACCAGGGCGGCCGCGACAAGGAAAAATGCCGCCCCGGAAAGATCCGCGGGAACCACGAGGTGTCGCCCCTGCAGTTTAGGCCCCGGTTGCACTTGAATCCAATTCCCTTGAAAGCTCAAGTCTGCGCCGAATTCTCTCAACGCAATTTCCGTATGATCCCGCGTTGGAATTGTCTCCTCAACAGCCGTGGGAGCGTCCCCGTAAAGGCCGGCAAACAGGATGCAGGACTTCACTTGTGCACTGGCTACCGGGAGCGTGTAGCGTATTCCCTTCAGATCCCCTCCGCGGATGCGAAGCGGCGGCAGTTCCCGCTCGCGGGAATCAACAGCCGCTCCCATCTGCCGGAGCGGACGCAGGATTCTGCCCATGGGTCGATTGGAGAGGGATTCGTCTCCGGAGATGAAAGACTCAAACGGATGCCCGGCCAGAATGCCCGACAGGAGCCGGATGGTTGTTCCCGAATTGCCGGCATCCAGCATGCGGGAGGGCGCCTGAAGCCCCCGCAGCCCGCGCCCTTGGATGGTGACGGTTGCACCCGATTCCTGCAGCGCAACCCCCAAGGACTGGAGGCATTCGAGAGTGCTATGGCAGTCTCTGCTGGCCGCAAAATGCTCGATCACCGTAGTCCCCTCGGCGATGGCGGCAAGCATGGCGTAACGATGGGAAATGGATTTGTCTCCGGGCAAGGACACGGTCCCGGAAAGTGCGGATGCGGCTCTAATCGTTTGAATCATCGGATGACCCGGATTGTGCCAGGACCTCCATCGCGGTGGTTTTCAGCCTTTTTGCCTGATCCCGGAGCGCGGCGGCTTTCTCAAATTCGAATTCCTTTGCAGCCTTGCGCATTTCCTTCTCCAGGCGCTGAATTTCCAGCTCCAGTTCCTCGGCGGATTTATAGTTTTGAGCTTCTTCGGCTATAGACGGCATTTCATAATAATCCCCTTCGTAGATGCGTACCAGCTCCGGATCGAGGGGTTTGATAACGGATTGAGGAATGATGTTATTGGCCTCATTATAACGCTGCTGTTCCATGCGCCGACGATTGGTTTCTTCAATTGCCGCACGCATGGACCCGGTCACAACATCCGCATAGAGTATCGCTTTGCCGTTGATGTGCCGGGCCGCCCGTCCGATCGTCTGGATGAGCGACGTGGCGGACCGGAGGAACCCTTCCTTATCCGCATCCAGAATGGCAACCAGAGACACCTCGGGGAGATCCAGCCCTTCGCGAAGAAGGTGGATGCCGATGAGCGCATCACACTCTCCGGCCCGGAGGGAGCGCAGAATTTTGATGCGATCCAGCGTCTCAACCTCCGAATGCAGGTAGCGGACACGCAGTCCCAGTTCCGTGTAATATTCGGCCAGATCTTCCGCCATGCGTTTGGTCAGCGTCGTAACCAGCACGCGTTCGTTTAATTCGGCCCGCCGGCGGATTTCTTCCATCAGATCGTCAACCTGCCCGGCAACGGGGCGCACCTCTATCTGCGGATCGGTCAGTCCGGTGGGGCGGACGAGTTGTTCGACGACAACGCCGCCCGATTTGGTCAGCTCATAAGGCCCGGGGGTTGCGGAGACATAAATCACCTGGTTCAAGCGGCTCTCGAACTCGGCGAAATTCAACGGGCGGTTGTCCAGCGCCGAAGGGAGGCGGAATCCGTATTTTACAAGAATTTCCTTGCGCGACCGGTCCCCGAAAAACATCCCGCGCACCTGGGGAATGGTGGCGTGGCTTTCATCGACAAACAGCACCCAATCCCGGGGAATATAATCCAGCAGTGTCGGAGGGGGTTCCCCGGGACGCCGGCCCGTCAGATGCCGGGAATAATTTTCAATTCCGCGGCAATAGCCAAGCTCCTTCATCATCTCGATGTCGAACATTGTCCGCTGATGGATGCGTCGCGCCTCCAGAAGCTTGTCCTGAAGCTCCAGCTGCGTCCGGTGCTCCTCCAGTTCCGCCTTTATGCTGTCTATGGCTTTCAGGAGCTGGTCGCGCGGCTGCACATAGTGGGATTTGGGATAGATGGGCAACCGGTCGTGTTTCTTCAGCGCACGCCCCGTGATCGGATCGATTTGCGCGATGGAATCGATTTCGTCCCCGAACATCTCGATGCGAATCCCATAATCCTCATAGGAAGGAAACACTTCCACGACATCGCCGTGCGCGCGGAAACAGCCCCTTTCCAGGCCGTAATCCTGGCGGGCATACTGCATTTCGACGAGCCGGCGCAGGATTTCATCGCGCTTTATCTGCTGCCCCGTTTCCAGAAAAAGAAGCATTCCGTAATAGGCTTCGGGAGAACCGAGGCCGTAGATGCAGGAAACGCTTGCCACGATGATGCAATCCCGGCGCTCGAACAGCGAACGGGTGGCCGAGGGGCGCAGCCGGTCGATCTCCTCATTGATCAGCGCGTCTTTCTCGATGTACGTATCCGTCGCGGCAATATAGGCTTCCGGCTGGTAGTAGTCGTAGTAGGAGACAAAATATTCCACGGCATTATCGGGAAAAAAGGTTTTAAATTCCCGGTAGAGCTGGGCCGCCAAAGTCTTATTGTGCGCCAGAATCAGCGCCGGACGCTGCAGCGCCTCGATGGTCTTGGCCATGGTAAACGTCTTGCCGGATCCGGTGACGCCGAGCAGGACCTGGTGCTTCTCCCCCGACTCCACGCCGCGGACAAGGCTTTCTATGGCTTCCGCCTGGTGACCGCACGGCTTGAAATGCGTGCTGATCTGAAACCGGGAAGAATGAATAAGCGCCTTCCCGTAGGAAATTTTGGAATAGGTGAGGCCGCTTTCCGTTTCAGGCTTTCTGGACATTTGGGGTTCAAGGAAATAATCATTATACCTTTTCTTACTGAGTCTTCGAGTCTTTGAGTCTTCGCGGTATATTTAATAGCTCATACCGCCGGAATGAATCGAGGATTGTATACGTGTTAAACGATAAGAGCCATATACGCAATTTTTCCATTATCGCGCATATCGATCACGGCAAATCCACGCTGGCCGATCGGCTCCTGGAAAGGACCGGGGCGCTCACCAAGCGCGAAATGGCCGATCAGGTTCTGGACGCCATGGATCTGGAACGGGAGCGCGGCATCACGATCAAGGCGCATTCCGTACGGCTGAATTATCGGGCCAAGAACGGTGAAGATTACGTTCTGAACCTGATTGACACGCCCGGACATGTGGATTTTTCGTACGAGGTCTCCCGGAGCCTCTCCGCCTGCGAAGGCGCCCTGCTTGTTATCGATGCCGCGCAAGGCGTCGAGGCGCAGACTCTGGCCAACACGTACCTTGCTCTGGATCACCACCTCGAAATCATCCCTGTCATTAACAAGATCGATCTTCCGAGCGCGGAGATCCCGCGAATCAAGGATCAGATCGAAAACATTATCGGACTGGACGCCAATGACGCGATTCTGGCCAGCGCTAAAGAGGGCATCGGCACGGAGGAGATCCTTGAGGCGATCGTGCATCGGCTGCCTCCGCCAAAAGGAGAGTATGACAGCCCGCTGAAAGCCCTGATCTTCGATTCCTGGTTCGACTCTTACCGGGGAGTCATCGTGCTGGTGCGCGTCATCGACGGCACGATTCGCAGGGGGCAGCAGATCCGCATGGTGAGCACGCAGCAGAACTTCACCGTCGAACAGGTGGGCGTCATCACTCCAAAATATCAGGAAGTGGAGGAGCTTACGGTAGGCGAAGTCGGCTATGTCATCGCCAATATCAAGCGCGTGGCCGACACAAAAATCGGCGACACCATCACCGAAGCCGCCCGGCCGACGCCGGAGCCGTTTCCCGGGTTTCAGGAAATCAAGCCCATGGTTTTCGCGGGGCTTTATCCGACAAACAACGCCGACTATGAAGCGCTTCGGGATGCTCTCTCCAAGCTTCAGCTGAATGATTCCGCCTTTTTCTATGAGCCGGATACTTCCGGCGCGCTGGGATTCGGCTTCCGCTGCGGTTTTCTGGGGCTGCTCCATATGGAAATCGTTCAGGAGCGCCTGGAACGCGAGTTCAATCTCGACCTGATCACGACTGCCCCGGGCGTGCGCTATCGCGTCACGACGCAAAAGGGCGAAGTCCTGGAGATTCACAATCCCTCCAAACTTCCGGAACCCAACGAAATCGCCCTGTTCGAAGAACCCATGATCAAGGCGATGATTCTCACAAACGATGAGTATGTCGGGCCGATCCTGAAGCTCGCCGAAGAAAAACGCGGCGTTCAGAAGGGTTTTGAATACATTACGCGCAACCGCGTCCTGATAACCTATGAGCTTCCGCTGAACGAAATCGTGCTGGATTTTTATGACCGTATGAAATCCGCCTCCCGCGGCTACGCTTCCCTTGATTACCACTTCTGCGGCTACCAGCCATCCCGCCTGGTCCGCCTGGACATTCTCGTTGCGGGCGAACCTGTGGACGCACTCTCTCTCATCGTTCACCAGGATGCCGCCGTGGCCCGGGGGAGGGCGCTCGCCCAGAAAATGAAGGAGCTGATACCCCGGCAGATGTTTGAAGTGGTCATCCAGGCGGCGATCGGCAGCAAAATTCTCGCCCGCGAAGTGGTCCGCCCGCTGCGGAAAAACGTTCTGGCGAAGTGCTACGGGGGGGATATCACACGGAAAAGAAAGCTCCTTGAAAAGCAGAAGGAAGGCAAGCGCCGCATGAAACGTCTGGGCAAGGTGGAAATTCCTCAGGAAGCTTTCCTTGCCATTCTCAAGGTGGAATAAGCCCGGACGGGAGTGCCCCGGCCCCCGCAGATCGAACTGGACAAACTTAGCCGTAATGGTTCTATAATAGGCGGCCGATTTATGGGAAATCCCCCAGGAGAATAACAAAATATGAAAACCAGCCTATTGCGGGAACTGACCAGTTCAGAGGGTAAAGGTGTCGTCGGATGTCTCCTTTCCATCGTATTATTGGCCGTTGCCATTTACCTGGGGATCGTACTGTTCCCGATCTACTATTCAAATTTCACTTTTGAAAATGACGTCAAAACGGTGGCCCGCCGCGCCGGCGCGCACTTCCTCGACGACCAGCAGATCACAAAGGATATCTTATCCCTGGCAAAGAGAAACGAAATCCGGATCAAGCGGGAGGACATCAAACTGGAACGGTATGCCGGGCAGCTGCACATCCGCGTCGATTATTCCGTTCCCGTCGATTTCATCATTATGGAGCGCGACCTTAATTTCACAATAGAGGCCTCCAGCTTCATCGGCACCCTGTAGGGAATTCAAGCAAAACCAATGCCCTTGATTGCCTCCCGGTCCCAGTCTAGTATTTCTTTATAATGGTCGCGCAAAAAGACAAATTCCTTAAAGCGCGGTCCCTGAAAACACGAGCGCGGACGCACGTTCTCCCGACAGGATTTTTCTTCATTATTTTGGGGCTTTTCTGGTCGGGTTGTGCTCCAAAAGTCGTGCGGGTTCCGGTGTCTCCTGAAGACATTGTGCGGGCAAGCCAGGCGGCAAATGAAGGGGACAGCGCCTTCGAGCGCAAGGAAATCTATGCAGCCTTAATCAAGTACCTGGAAGCCGTGCGCCTGAATCCCAACAGCGAGTACCTATTCAATCGCCTTGGCATCGCCTATTCTCAACTGAAATTCTATTCGGAAGCCATGGGCGCATTTCGTCGGGCGCTCGCGCTGATTCCCCGATACCCGTATCCCTATAACAACCTGGGATCGGTCTATTTTGCCCAGAAGTCGTATAGAAAATCCGAGAAGTATTTCAAGAAGGCAATCTCCGTAAAACAGGATGAAGCATCCTTCTACATGAATCTCGGATCGATCTATCTGGAGAGGAAGAAACCTGAAAAAGCCCTCGAGGAGTGGCGCAAAAGCCTGGCCCTGGATCCGGAGATTTTCAATAAAAGGAGCGCCGCCAGCCTCTCCAGCAGCAGCAATTCCCTGATGGAGCGCTATTATTTTCTGGCGCGCCTCTTCGCGCGCAACGGAAATGCGGAACCCGCCATCGAAAATCTGAAGCTGGCAATCACAAACGGCTTCACGGACATCGCGGCGCTCGACAAGGAACGCGATTTCGATCCGCTCCGGGAAGATGCACGCTTCCGCGAATTTCTAAAAAATGCCGCCCTCCTTATCAAACTGCAGTCGGACGCCGGTCCGCATGAAACCCGGCCTAAAATCCCGGGCCGATAGAAACCTTTCGAAACCTGGACTCCATGTTTAGAGCGAATTTTCGCGCTCCTTGCGGCTTTGCGGTTTGAACCTCCGGGGCACAAAGGACGCAAAAGCGCCTGAATCCGGCTGTCCCGGTTTTCAACCAATGGCTGCTGTCAATCGTTCCGCGCAGAGGGAGAAAGCTCGATCAGCCAGGCGGCCAGAAGGGGTATTGTGAGTTCGTGGTGGCCTGTTATGGCGATGCCCCGACCGCCGTTTTTAACGGGCCGTTT
>CAZLHW010000126.1:0-9321 GCA_964559085.1 uncultured Acidobacteriota bacterium
ATACCTTACCTCCGGAGCCAATGCCATTTTTGACAAGTTGCCTGCAGTCTGCGCCGCAATGTACCCGTCGACCGCAGCCTGCAGTTCCGAACGCGTACAGGCATTCTGTCCCCGGGCGACAGAGGGAATACTCCATAAAAACGCCAAAACTGCCATCGCACGAACCATAAATCCTCCTCCTTAATTGGACGTTGTCGAAGAAAGAGAAGCAATGATTCTGTTGCAGCGGATCGGGCCCGTTTCCCTCGCCGCCGCAAGCCGGCCGTTTTAAATATAGGCGGCCGCTCGGAATGCAGACATGACGGCGGCGGCGATATTCCCTACCCTTGACGCGTCGCCGACAATATGTACTTCGGTTTCCGGAGCGCAGCGTCGTAAGGCATCCGCCTCTTCCCGTCTTGCGGCCATGCCCGCGGCAAGAAGCACCGTGTCCGCAGGCAACTCGATTGTTTTCAGGGATTGCGTGTCGCGGCAGACAACCGAGCTGTCGGTTACTTCTTCGAGCTTGCACTTCAGCAGTACGGGAATATTCAGCTGTTGGATCAAGGCGGTAAGTTCCGCCGCCGCACCACCGGCTGAATTCCTCAGGTTGGACATATCCGGCGCCATTTCAAAGACTGTCACATCTTTCCCCGCGCGCCGGAGACCGATGGCGCATTCGATGCCGACCGAGCCTCCGCCGACAATTACAATTTTATGGCCGACACGCACCGAACCGCTGTCGGCTTCCGGCGCCCAGTGCACGTGCGCCTTATGGATGCCGGGAATTTCCGGGACAACAGGCCGGGACCCGACGGCAATGACGAGGGCATCGTAGCGTTCACGCTCCAGCATTTCAGGGGTTGCTTCCGTGTTGAGAAGGATGCGCGCAGGCGCCTTATTCGCCTGGCATAAAAGGTAACCGAGGTAATCTCTGACATCCTGTTTGAACGGCAGCGCGGAACCCGGAATAAGGTGCCCGCCCAGCTGACGGCTTTTTTCATAGAGCGTCACTTCATGACCGCGTTCGCACAGAGTAAGCAGGGCCTGGATGCCGGCCGGGCCGCCCCCGACCACGGCCACTCGCTTTTTCGTATCCGCTTTGCGGACCCTGCCTTCCGGAAATTCCGTTTCATTGCCCAAAAAGGGATTCACGGCGCAGTTGATCACCGCCGGGATCATCAGGCGCAATCCGCAATACTGGCAACGGAGACAGGGGCGATGCTCTTCTTCCCTGCCCAGGGCGAATTTGCGCGGCATCTCGGGATCCGCCAGGATCGGGCGGCACATCGCGACAAAATCCGCCTTCCCCGCGGCAATGATGTCCTCGGCCTGCCGGATGTTCATAATCGAGCCCACAGTGCAGACGAGAAGATTCGGGAATGCTTTCTTGATATCTGCGGCATAATGCACATTGTACATCCTGTCCATCATGTAGTTCTGCCACCAGTTGCGCATATATTCGAGTTCGCCGTGCAGTCCCGCTGAAACATGAAGTATGTCGATTTTATGCTGAATGAACTCGATGAACTGAAGAGTCTCGTCAAAGTGCATGCCGTCCGGGTGGATTTCATCCGCGGAGATGCGGTACTCGATGACAAAATCCTCGCCGCACAGGGCGCGCACCCTGTCGAGCACTTCCATGGCGAAGCGCGCCCTGTTCCGAAGGGAACCGCCGTAATCATCGGTGCGTTTGTTGTAAAGCGGGCTGGCAAATTGAGCTATCAGGTTTCCGTGCCCGCCGTGGATCATGCACATGCGAAAGCCGGCTCTTTTGCAGCGATACGCGGCCAAGGCGTATTTCTCAACCGTTTCGCGGATCTTCGCATGATCCATTTCGATGGTGGGCATGGGCTCCCGTCCCTGCATTTTCGCGCGCCAGATCTCGCTGGACGGGATGATAGAAGAGGGACTGATAGCCGGCCTTCCGGTCCTGCCGCAATCGGAATCCTTCCCGTTGTGATTGATCTCCAGCGAAGCGAGCGCTCCATATCCGCGGCACATCTCAACAAAGCGCGTGAGCGGAAGGATGCAGTCGTCGCTGCCTAGGTCCAGCTGGCGTTCCTCATCGCACGCCTCCCGGATATCCACCACCGAATTACCGACATGGATTACGGCGATTCCGCCCCTGGCAATGGATCTGAAGAAATCGACAAATTCCGTCGTCACTCTTCCATCCTTGCTTGCGAGGTTGGGAGACGGCGGCGCCATTTCCAGCCGGTTTTTAAAATCAACGCCCCTGATCCTGATTGGCTCAAACACATGCTTGTATTTTGATCCCATGCACCGCTTCCTTTCGTTCTGTTGGGTCCGGCACCGTCCGGGATTTATAACGCAAAGAGACGCTTCGATTCCACAAGATAAGAGAGTATCGACGTTTTCTTTCCGGGGCAGGATGCCCGCCGGGCGAACCCGTCGCCTGGTATGGCCCGAACGTGATGCATACGGCAGGAGGAATTGCGCACCGCTTTTGAAGAATGCACGAGCGGCATCTTTATCAAATAATCATGGGACCTCGACTTGTCGCACAAGCCGGTCAAATCAGGAACAAGCGAAGTTTCAGGCCGGCATCCGAAGTATATGGATTTGAGCGATGGTTTTCGCAGTCCGGGACTCTTGAGCCGCGAAGCGGGCGAAAGAGAGATAGCCGGGGGGTGAACCGAGCTGCTGAAGGCGGCGAGGGGACCCCCGGTAGATGGCCGAAAGAGAACGAGCCCGGAACGGGCGAAAGAAAAGGATATTGCAGGCATCTTTCGCCCTTTCTGGTGCTCTCATACGCCATTTTTCGAATCTCCGGGCTGCGCATGGAGCTATCCATCCTGCGGCCTTTCAGGCCGGATTTCAAACCAACAGCCTTTCACACAACTTTATCCGTGAAAATCCGTGGCAAAATCGCTTAGCGATTCCGGCTCTCCCGTTTCCTTCCCAGGAATATCAGGGACATCCGGCAGGCATCACAGTCGAATTTCAATAGGTAGGCGTGATGGGCATCGCTGATTGTCAGCGGTTCCTTGAACCGGCGGAGCGACGCACCGAATCTGGGGCAGGCGTCCAGTTCATAGCGCAGGCAGTATTTCGTGCGCATCACTTCTCTGCCCTCCTTTTGCGGCAGGCTTTCAAAAGCCGGCTCCGTTATCTCCGCGCCATGGCGCTTATAGAAACGCCGCGCGTATTCATTGTAAACATTGGCATGATAATCCAGTTGTTGTACCGGATACGGAACGGAATTGCACACGAGCCGGGATGTCTCCCTCCGGAAGTTTTCTTTCCGGACTCTTTCAAGTTCCGTCAGCACATCCCGTCTGAGACCGTTCAGGAAGCCCAGCGGGTAGAATCCTATCCGGCCGGAAATAGAAACGTCCGCAGCGTAAAACGGCGTCTTGCCGGTGCCGGAAAGCTGCATTTCAATTCGTTCACGCGCCCTGTCCGGGTCTCTGGGCTTTTCATACGCTGCCTGGCGCGTGATCTCCGCTCGATTGCCGTCTTCATCCGTAGCGTGGAGGCGGACAGTATCGCCCTCATGCCGAAAATCCATCTCCACGGCGATCCGCCGGCTGCCGGAGCTCCGGTTCAGTCGCCGTGCCAGGCTCCGGTCATGGTTGCGAAAGAGAAGATCCCCTTTCGAAAGATCCTGCATCGTGTTCGGGATGATGTTTGAGCCTTCGATGCGGTCCACCCGGAATCCCGCCAGCTTGCGCTCCTTTGTGAAAAAGCAGATGCCGTCGCCGTTTTGAAGCGCCGCGCCGTCGGCTCTGAAAAATCCATTTCCTATATGCGTGACCGTTCCGACCGGCTGCCCGATCGACTTCGGGGTATCCATGGATGCGATCTTCTCCGTCCGACCGGCGATAAAATAGCGCGTGAACCCGCGATTAAAAGTCTTCGCCGCATCGGGCTCGAATGCCGTTTCGCTGCGTCCCGAACTGCTGCGCTTATAATCCGGATGACTGCGGATAAAGGCGTCCAACGCCCGGCTGTAAGCCGCCGTGACATTTTTCACATAATCGATTTCCTTATATCGGCCCTCGATTTTAAAGGATGTAATTCCAGCGGCAATCATCCCGGGAATATCCTGCATCAGGTTTAGATCCCGGATGGAGAGAAGATATTTATCCTTGAGAATCGGATTCCCGTTCCCGTCCGTAAGAGTGTAGCGCGAGCGGCAGGGCTGGGCGCATACGCCTCGGTTCCCGCTCCGCCCCGTGGCAGCCTGGCTCATATAGCATTGTCCGCTGTAGGAAACGCACAGGGCTCCATGTACAAAGCTTTCCAATTCAATGCGTGTTGCCGCCCGGCGGATTGCCGCGATTTCCTCAAGCGAAAGCTCCCGAGCCAGAATTGCGCGCTTGAATCCCACCTCTTCGAGGAAGCGGATTTTTTCAGGCGTATCATTGTGCATCTGGGTGCTGGCAATGAGGGGAATGGGGGGCAGGGCGAGTTCCAGCAACCCCGGATCCTGAATAATAAGACCGTCGGCTCCCAAATCATAAATTTCCCGGATAATGGCGCCGGCGACGGGAATTTCGTCGTCCGTGAGAATGGTATTCAGCGCGACATACACCCTGGCGTAGTACAAATGCGCGTGCCGGATCAGGCGTTCGATCTCCTTCGCTTCCACAGCCGCATTCGCCCGGGCGCTGAATCGGGGCGCGCCCACATAGACAGCGTCGGCGCCGTGATCAATGGCGGCTATACCGATATCGGCATTGCCTGCGGGCGCCAGGAGCTCAAGTGCATGTTTCATAAATCAAAAATCAGCGCAGGAAATAGATGACGGCCAGAACAATTCCAAGGGCAACAACGGTCCATCTTAGAGCGTCGGGACCGATGCGAACGGCCAGCCGGCCTCCCAGTGTGCCGCCGGCAAGAGCGCCCACGGCCATCACCAGCGCAACCGGCCACACCACTTTGCTTGAAAAGACAAAAAGCACGGCAGCCGTTCCGTTTGCACCGAACGCAACCGTCTGTTTAATGGCATTCAAGCGCGTCAGCGAATCGCGGATCATCAATCCCAGCATACACAATACGACAACGCTCATGGCGACGCCGAAATAGCCGCCGTAAATTGCGGCGACACCCGCCAGGAGGACAGCCCAGGTTTCCGAATTGGCGCCCGCATCCAGGCGGATCGAACGTCTCTGCAGCCACTTCCGCACCAATCCCTGAACCGCCAATAGGAGCGAGGCAGCCAGCAACAGGTAGGGGACCAGCGACATGAAAGCCCGCTCACCGGTGCGCAGCAGAAGAATACTGCCGCTCAATCCCCCTATGGAACTCGACACCAGGAAAAGCCAGAATCTTCGCCGCTGTCCGGCAAGGTCTTTGAACTGGGCCAGCATCCCTCCGATAAAGCCGGGGCAAAGGGCGATCGTGTTTGTAACATTCGCGGCAATCGGCGAAACACCCAACGCGAGCAGCGTTGGGAACGTAATCAGGGTTCCGCCGCCGGCAAGAGCGTTAATAGTTCCGGCGACAACGGCCGCCAATCCGGCCAGCACATAATCAAATCCGCTCAACATTTATCCCTTGGCGCTGCGACAGCAGCGGTTCACTCGAAGGTTCATGAATAGCAAAAGCCTGATGCGCCCGGGGGCCGCGAAATTGAGGCCGCGCAGGGCTCTCCGCGGCAGGCGTTTTTAACGCCGGCAGGCATATGCCGGGGCGCCCAATTTCAACCAACCCTTTCCTAAAAGCTGCGCCCTCATTTCGTCCTCCCATGCAATGCATCACGGTCCGCTGGCGAATTTATTAAAACGTCCCCCTTTCGATCAAACCGATAAACGGTTAACACAAGGCAGCGCAAATTAGTAGATAAAAGAGCGCGCGGGGCCCTTTCATCGCGCTCCATCGGAACCGGCCGTCCGATCCACCCGGTTCGTAGTAGAATTGAGGCCGCGCGTTCCGGATTCTTCACCCGTCCGTTCGGCAAGAAGATACGAGGAGGATTCTATGAACAGGAAATTGGTAATCATCGGCGGCGGCGCCGCCGGAGCTTCGGTTGCAGCAGAAGCAAAAAGGGGGGATGCGACTCTGTCCATCGTAATGGTGGAGCAGGGGGCCTATGTGTCCACCGCCGCTTGACCCATGCCCTATTACATCGGGGATGTAATCAAAAGCGAAAAAAGCCTGGTTGCCAGAACACCCGACAAATTCCGAGAGAGCGGCATCGACGTTCTTACCGAGACCCGGGTCGAAAAAATCGACCGTTCGCAAAAATGTGTGCGTCTGTCCGACGGCAGGGCAATTCCTTATGACATTCTTGCCCTGGGAACCGGCTCAACGCCGTTTGTTCCCAAAGCTCCGGGCGTCGGCATGGAAGGGGTCTTCGTTCTAAAAACTCTTCCCGACGCGATTGCCATCAAGGCCTATATTCGGGACAAACAATGCCGAAAAGCTCTTGTCGTCGGCGCCGGTTTCATCGGGCTTGAGATGTGCGAGGCTCTCAGGGGCCTGAACATTGAAACCGGCGTCATCGATCTTGCCCCGCGTCCTGCCATGCGATGGGATCCGGAGTTCTCGAAAATGGTGCATGAAGCAATGACCCGCCACGAGGTTCGATTCACCCCGAATGCGGGAATGCAGTCTATCGAGGAAGGCAGCCAATACCGTCTTCGTTTAAATACAACACAGGGCGCCATGGAAGCCGACATGATTTTGATAGCCGTCGGCATCCGCCCCAACAGCCGTCTGGCGTCCGATGCAGGCCTGCGGCTCGGAAACTCGGGGGCGATTCAGGTCGATTTTTCACAGCGCACCTCGGATGCGGACATTTTTGCCGTCGGTGATTGCTGCGAAGTGTATCAACGCGTTAGCCGGAAATGGACGCATATCCCGCTTGGGGATGTTGCCAATAAGCAGGGGCGCGTTGCCGGCGCCAACATCGCCGGCGGCGCCGTTCTATTCCCGGGCGTGGTGGGCGCGCAATCTTTTAAGATCTTTGATCTTGGAGCGGCCGCCACAGGCATCGACGAAGCCGAAGCGGAACAGAGCGGCTATCATCCCGCGGCCGCGCTTGTTTGGGGAAATGCGTTTGCGGCCTCGCTCCCCGTAGAGTAAAAATTGGGCCTCTCGCTGGTCGGGGAGCGGTCAACGGGGATGCTGCTTGGCGCGAAATCCATCGGCGCGCGGGGCGCCGTGGAACGCATAAACATTCTTTCGTGCGCCCTGTGGGCCGGCATGCGGATCCAGGATCTCGCCTACATGGATTTTGCGTATGCCCCTCCATTCAATACGGCATGGGACCCGATTCACATCGCGGCGCGCGAATTAATGAAGAAATTGTGAAGGACGGGGAGCGGGATCGTGCGGACTTGGATGAATGCGGCGGCGATTACGCCCGGACTGTGGCGATTGCCGGCGCTGTGAGCGCCAAAGGTGCGCGGCAGCGCAGCCCGGGCTCAAGCCTCCGAAGCAGCCGAAGGCCCGGGTTGCCCGCCGATAGATCCACCAGCCCTGAAAGGGCGCCGCAGGCTGCATCGCCCTTTCAGGGCTTTTTCAAACACCATGCTCTTCCCAGGGCTCCAGAGCCTCGCGGCGCTCGGAACGCGGCGCATCCTAATTTTCGGACACGCTCCCAGGACGCTGCGGTGCTATTTCGAGGAGTCCAACCCCCACTTTTTGAAATAATCCTTATAGAAGGGCGGCTGCTTGAAATCGCCCATCAGCTCGCGGCCGAAGCTGCGGTATCCCATGCCCATCTTTTCGTAATGATAGACGCCGTCCATAAATTCCTTCATCTGGCTCGCCGGGACAGTGAACACCATTTCGTCATCGGCCGCTCCGGCTCTTTCGAAATCGCCGGGATCCGGTACGGTTACTTCACAGGTATCTTTCAGAAGCGACGGAACAATGGAATGCACGCAGGACCAGATGGGGTCCAGGGTGGACGTCACACGCCGGCCATTATTGAGCATGTAAGAAAACAGCATATGCCGCAGCTGCGTGGCATTGCAGTAAATCATTGTCAGATCCGGAGAAAAGTTTGCCTTATGCAGCGGCGCCAATACCATGCCGGCATATTTGCCGTGAGGCAACAGCGGGATATCCATGCTGCGCTGCCGCGCACCCTCCTTGCTTCTTACGAAAAAGGCGCTTCCGGATCCCTCCAGGAAATCCTTGGGAGGTTCCACCAACCCGTAGCCGATAATCGGTTCGAAACACCAATGGTCTTCGATAAACATCGCCAGCGCGGTGCCGCGTCGCCGCACGATGCCGAAGGCCTGGCAGGCCGCATAGTGCGTCCCGAGGTCTTTTTTGGGTCTTACGGCGCCTTTTGGAATCTCGCTTTCGTTTTTCAACATTTTTATCGCAATCGGATAGGTCCTCAGCACCAACATGTTTAAAAGATCGGAACCGTAGGCGTTCATTGTCTGCACAGGGGTTTCGGCTTTGTCCCCTGATTGTGCAGTCCCCGCGGGCGCAAGCGCCGCCATGCCGGCCGGGCCGGCCACGGCTGCGGCCGCCGCCCCTGCGACAAAATTTCTTCGACTCATTCTCTGCGGCGCGTTTTTAACAAGACACATAATTTGCTCCTCCCTCCATTCAAGATCCCTGCAAAACTCCATCCGAGCCGTCCCACAGATGCGACGCAAGCATTGTATACGCCCGCTGTCTGAAAAGAAACCGGTTGCAGGGGCGGCACCGAGGCGCTGCGCGTTCAGGGATTTATTAAGGCCCGGTTTCTTCCTTCGGCATGCGGATGCTGTCGCCCTTTTCTTGAACAATGCGCCGGTACCAGGCGTCCGGATAGCGCGGGTGTTCGCGCCGCGAATTCAAACCCTTTTCCCGGTGCAGGTTGCCGTCGAGATATTTCCACAGAAGCGTTTCGCCAAGCTTTTTCCAGCGGGCCAGCACCCTGTCGGCCTGTGATGCGCTGTATTGAGTCAGATAATCCCGCGCCTGCATCGGAGACTGGGCAAAAAGCTTTACGGCGGGGTTTTCCAGTTCCGGTTGTTCAGCTTCGAACCTGCCTTCAAGCTCGCGCTGTACGGCCTGGATATCCACAATCATATCGCTGTATCGTCCGTAGGCCGTGTTGGCCACCCAGTTGAAAATCCAGAACGCGCTGTTCCAGCTGAAGGCGTCAAAGCTTCCAGACTCAACGCCCCACGCCGCGGGAACTTCATGAATGCCGCAATAAAACGGGACAAATACGGTGCTGTACGAATCATCCATGCCGAACCAGATGCCGCCGCCGACAGGGTCCGGCAGCCAGGCGCGCGATTGGGTCACGAAGACGGAAGCGGTCTGCTGCGTGCTGATGGCCCTTTCGTGCAGATACTTCTGTCCGTCCAGCTCCCATTCCATGGGACGCCAGCGATAGGGGAGACCGAAGGGACCGGC
>CAZLHW010000127.1:0-9281 GCA_964559085.1 uncultured Acidobacteriota bacterium
GCCCATTTTCAACAGCACGCCCGCCAGGATTACCGATCCGGCCGTCGGCGCTTCGACATGGGCGTCCGGAAGCCAGGTATGAAACGGGAATAGCGGCACCTTGATGGCAAAAGCAATCAGGAACGCCAGGAAAAGCCAGAATTCCGCGGTTCGGCTCAACTCGAGGTCGCCCGTGATCAGCCGCTGGCTGATCACGGTGAGGTCGAAGGAAGTTCCTCCGTTGGCGTGGAAAAGGTACAGAATGGCGACCAGCATCAGCAGGGAGCCGACCATGGTGTACAGTATGAACTTTACCGCGGCGTAAATTTTCCGCTCTCCTCCCCAGATCCCTATCAGAAAATACATCGGGATGAGCATGACTTCCCAGAAAACATAGAAAAGCACGAGATCCAGCGCGCAGAATACGCCGATCATGCCCGTTTCAAGAGTCAGAAGGCAGACCAGGAACGGCCGGAGCCTGGTTTTTACGGAATTCCAGGAAGAAAGGACGGCCAGCGGCGTCAGAAAAGCGGTCAGGATCACAAGGAAAAGGCAGATGCCGTCAACGCCCATATGATGGCGGATGCTGAATGCGGCCGTCTGAATCCAGACAGTCGAGGTCTCGAATTGCATGTGGCCTTCGGTCGCATCGAAATGATAGACGCAGTGCAGCGAAATCAGGAAGGTTAGGGCGGAGCTGAGGAAAGCGACCGACTTCAAAAGCTTCTCCCTGCTGCCGGGCAGGCACAGCAATAACAGGGCGGCGGCTGCCGGCAGGTACGTTATTAAAGGGAGGATGTACGGAACATTCATAGTCGTGGCGTCTAGCTCCGCAAAATAGAGACGTAAACAAGGACTGCCAGCGTGCCCAGCAGGATCCAAACGGCATAGCTGCGAATGAGTCCGTTCTGCACGTTCCTGAGAATCGAGGCGAAGGCCTGGATAGCGGCGCCCGCGCCATTGACGGCGCCGTCGATGATGCCGACATCCGCCTGCTTCCAGAGCGCCTTCGTCGACACCTTTACCGTTGGATGGACGAGGACGGCATCATAGATCTCATCCACGTAATATTTCCGGAAGAGCAGCCGGTAAAGCGGTTTCCATCGGCTCGCCAGGGCTTCGGCCGCCTCGGGCGTTCGCAGGTAGAGGCGATAGGCCGCATAAATTCCGGCGGCGGCGACGGCGGTCGAGAGGAGTGCGAAGAACATTTCGACTGAATGCGACGCCTCCGCGTGTTCGAATCTTCCGGCCGGCGCCAGCGATGGTTCGAGAAAAGCGGCAAAGCGGTTGGCGCCAAGCCATGCCGGAAGGCCTATAAAACCCCCGATTGCCGACAGGACTCCCAGAACCATCAGGGGCACGGTCATGCTCGAAGGGGATTCATGCAGATGGTGGCGCACGGCGGCCGAATAGCGCGCGTTGCCGAAAAATGTCAGGAAGATCAGCCGGAACATGTAAAAGGCCGTAAGCCCGGCCGTTATAAAACCGGCGAGCCACACCAGCCGATGGCCGTGAGACCATGCCGACCACAGAATTTCGTCTTTGCTGAAAAATCCGGCGAGAGGGAAGATGCCGCTGATGGCAAGCGCCGCGACCAGCATCGTCCAGAAAGTGACGGGCGTGTATTTGCGCAATGCTCCCATGCGCGTCAGATCCTGTTCGCCGCCCATGGCATGAATCACGCTGCCGGCGCCGAGAAAGAGCAGGGCTTTGAAAAAAGCATGCGTCATCAGGTGGAAGATGCCGGCTGAAAACGCGCCCGCCCCGGCTGCAACGAACATATATCCCAGCTGGCTTACGGTGGAATAAGCCAGGACCCGCTTAATATCCGTTTGCACAAGCCCGATGGTCGCTGCCAGCAGGGCCGTGACAATCCCAACAATCAGGACAACTTCCATAGCGATCGGGGCGCGGCTGAAGATGGGCGCACAGCGTACGACCATGTACACGCCCGCAGTGACCATGGTGGCGGCATGAATCAGCGCGCTCACGGGCGTCGGTCCTTCCATGGCGTCGGGCAGCCAGACATAGAGAGGGAATTGCGCGCTCTTACCCGTTGCGCCCACAAACAGCAGCAGCCCGATGGCCGTGAGAACGCCCACTCCGGCCTCCACCGGGAACCGATCCGGTCCCTCGGCAATTTGGCCGAACACGGCGCCGAAATTCAGGCTGCCGAACGTCATGAAGATCAGGAATATGCCGAGGATAAAACCGACATCCCCGATGCGGTTGACGATGAAGGCTTTCTTGCCTGCGTCGCCCGCGCTGCGGCGGTCGAAATAGTAACCGATCAGGAGATAGGAACAGAGCCCCACTCCTTCCCATCCCACAAACATCAGGAGGAAGTTGCCGGAGAGCACGAGGACAAGCATCGAAAAGAGAAAAAGGTTCATGTAAGCAAAGAACCGGTAATAGCCGTCTTCCGCATGCATATAGCCGATGGAATAGATGTGAATGATGAAGCCGACCCCCGACACAACCAGAATCATGACCGCCGACAACGGATCAAGCAGAAACTCCGCCTTCGAGATAAAATCCCCGGATTCGATCCAGGTGAAATAGATTTTGGATAAAAGCCGCTGTCCCGGCGCCCGGTGAAGCAATTCGATAAAGGCGGCGAAGGAAAGCAGAAAAGAAATGCCGGACGCGCTGCAGGCAATTATGGAAATGGCGGATTTGGAGAAACGCTTGCCGGCCAGGCCGTTGACGGCTGCGCCGGCCAGGGGGATCATCGGGATCAGCCAGAGAAATTCCATCATGAACAGAAGCCCTCTACCACTTCATTGTGTCCGCATCGTCGACATTCTGTGATTTGCGGCTTCGATACATCAGGATCGTAATCGCCAGGCCGACGGCGGCTTCCGCCGCGGCGACCACCATGACAAAAAAGACAAGGATCTGTCCGTCGACCTGATGCATGCTTTTTGCGAAAGCGATAAAACTCAGATTCACAGCATTCAGCATCAGTTCCAGACAGAGAAACATCGCGATAATGTTCTTCTTGACAATGAAGCCGACCGCGCCCACGAGAAAAAGAAGCAGGCTCAGGATTAGGTAATGTAGTAGGTCCATATCTTAGGACTGCCTCTGTCTTTTTGCGAGCACAACAACGCCGATAATGGCGACCAGAATCAGCAGCGATGTCGCCTCGAAAGGCAACAGATATTGCCGAAAGAGAACCTGTCCCAGGTGCTCCACGGATTCCACGCTGTCAGCCGTCATGCCCGTGTGGCGCGGCGCGCGGGCCTTGTCATAGAATCTGAGAACCGGATACAGCAGCGCAAAGCCGATGATGCCCAATACGACGGCCAGATAGCCGAGATACTTCCTTTTGTCCTTAAGGACGGTGTCCGAAAACGGATCCAGGAGCATGATAACAATTAGAAACAGCACCATGATTGCGCCCGCGTAGACGATGATCTGAATCGCCGCAATGAAGGGCGCCTCAAGAAGAAGGTATAAAACCGCCATGGAGCAGAGACATACGATCAGGGACGCGCCTGAATAGAAGACGCGCCGCTGAACAACCACATTGAGGGCCGCAAGAAGTGCAATGCCGCCGAAGAGGTAAAAGAGTGCCGTTTCCATTATTTGAGACTGTCCAGAATGCGATCTACTTTTTCAGGCGTCAATTCTTCGTAGTAGTCTTCGTTGATTTGAATCACCGGACTTGTTCCGCAGGATCCCAGGCATTCCACCTCCAGACGAGTGTATTTGCCGTCCGGCGTGGTTTCCCCCGGTCGAATACCCAGTTTTGCGGTCAGATGCGACAGGATGTCTTCTGCATTGCAGAGCATGCAGGAGATATTCGTGCACACCTGGATTACATATTTCCCCATCGGCTTTTTATAAAGCATTGTGTAGAAAGTGGCGACTTCCTGCACCTCGTTGGGGCTAAGATCGAACATACCCGCGATTTCGAGAATAACATCCCGGGAGATATGCCCGGCCTCTTCCTGGGCAAGCCTGAGAGAAGGGATGAGAGCGGATCTTTTCCGGGGGTATTGGCTCATCAAAGCTTGAATCTGCTTGCAGACAGCCTGAGAGAGCATGCGGGAATTCCGTTTCCAATCGTTTTCGAAGAAAGCTCAAGAACGGGTTGATAAAGCCACAAATATATACAAATCAAATATTTGTAACGAATCAATGTCCTGTCAAGATCTTAGTAATCAGCCCCCGCGGTGTCAAGGCTTTTCTCTTGATTTCGTCAGGAACTGAGCGCGCGGCCCAAAACGACAGCATCGTCCGGCGCTTTTTGTTGTAATATCCTATTGCTATGAAATGCCGTCATTGCGGTTCTTTCAATGTTTATCGTTCGCATCGGGTGGGATTAAAAGAAGGCCTGTGGCTCAGGATAGTGCATAGGGCGCCCTATCGCTGCCACGATTGCCAGGCTCGGTTTTACGCCCCCAAAAGCAAGACGGTACGGGGCGGCCATGAAAGGAGCCTCGCGGAATATCTGGGCCTCCGAGGGAGGGACTACAGCGTCCGGAATTGGATGGTGACGGCCGTTATAGCTGTTATTCTGCTGGTCGTTTGCATTGTCTGCCTGCTTCGCGTCATCGGTTGACGCTTTCCGCTCCTTTTTCCCGGCCGCCTACTTTCTAATTTCCACAATCGTGGCGCCCCCTCCTCCCTTTTCAGGAGGCGCCAGGCTGAAGCGCTCGACCTGCGGGTGCGCCGACAAGAAGTCGGCAATGGCCTTTCTCAAAATTCCTTTTCCGTGACCGTGAATGATGCGGACCGTCTCCAACCCGTTCAGAAAAGCCTGATCCAGGAATCGATCCACCCGGTCCAATGCCTCGTCCGCCGTCAGGCCGATAACCTTCAATTCGGCTGCGGAATTGCAGGAGGCATCCGCCGTCGGCTCCCGCGGGGAGAGGGACGGAATGGAAGCGCTGCCGCCGCCGATGCGTACCAGGTCTTCCCGGCCGGCGCGATAGCGAAGCGGGCCGACCATCACATGATAGGTTCCGTCGCGAATGGACTCCACGGTACCTTCCCTATCAAGGGACAGAATCTTCACGCGATCCAGTTCGCGTATATCCTCTGGAATTCCTGCGGCCGGACTCGAGGAAGCGGCCGGTTCTTTCCCCGAGGACTGCAGTCTGGCCAGTCTCCTGCGCAACTTCATGGCCTGTTTCTCCGCATGTTTTTTTATGCGGGCCGCTTCTATTTGGTCCTTGACGGCGCGCAGCGCCCGAGCGCTTTCCGCTTTAAAGTCTTCCATGGCCTGTGCCAGGGCCGCCTCAAACTCCCTGCGGCGCGCTTCCTCGCGTTTGGCAAATTCCATTTCCATTGCGGCATATTTCTCCGCTAGGGCGGCCCGTTCTTCTTCAAGGGATTTACGCAGCGACTCCTGTTCGTCCATCGCTTCCTTCAGCCGCCGCAGATAGTCGCTTGCGGCGGCGTGGCCAGGTTCGAGGAGGGACTGCGCTCTTTGAAGAATGCTGTCGGCAACGTTCATTCTCCGTGCTATTTCCAATCCGGAAGAAGCTCCTGCAATTCCGAGGATCAACCGGTAGGTCGGGCGCAGCGTGCGTTCGTCGAATTCCACCGACGCGTTGCGCACTCCTTCGGCCTGCGAGGCCCACATTTTCAGTCCGGGGTAATGCGTGGAGACAATCGTTGTTGCGCCGCACTGGCGAAAATGCTCCACGATGGCGATGGCGAGGGCGCTCCCTTCGTCCGGATCCGTTCCCGTGCCGACTTCATCCAAAAGAATGAGCGCCGGGGGCCGCACCTGCCGGGCGGTTTCCGCTATATTGCGCATATGTGCCGTGAAGGTGGACAGGTTTGCGGCTATGGACTGATGATCGCCGATATCCGCATAAACCTGATCGAAAATAGGAAGGAGCGCGTCGCCGGCCGGCACGTGAAATCCCATCTGGGCCATGAGCGATAGGAGTCCCAGCGTTTTCAAGACTACGGTTTTGCCTCCCGCGTTGGGTCCGCTGATGACGAGCACCTGGTGGGCGTCGTCAAGCTCCAGCGAAATGGGGACGCTTTTGGATCCGGAACTCCGCAGGGAGTGCTCCAGCAGAAGGTGGCGCGCATCGCGCAACATGTACGTTCTGCCCTCGGAGATCCGGGGAGGTATACAGTCAAACTCGGCGGCAAAAAGAGCCTTGGCCTGAGCGACGTCCAATGCGGCGACGACGTCCAGGCAGGAGCGCACCGCGTTGATGTTTTCACGGAGAGATTCGGTGACGGAGAGGAGAATGCGCGCTATTTCGATTGCCTCCTGTTCTCTCAGGCGGACGAGATCATTATTCTGATCGATCACATTCATGGGCTCCACGAACGTCGTCTGGCCGCTCGAGGAAAGCCCGTGTACGACGCCGGGGATCAGGTTGCGGGAATCGGTCCGCACCGGGATGACAAAGCGGCCGTTGCGGAACGTGATGATTTCCTCCTGCACCGCGTGGACCTGTCCCCGGAAAATGGATTCGAGCGTGCGGTGAATGCGGTGCCGGCGCTCGGCCAGATCTCTGCGCACAGTGCGGAGCTCGGGGCTTGCGTTGTCGTCGATCTCGCCGTTGGGAAGTATTTTCCCATGGATGGAATCAAGCAGGGGGCGCAGATCCGGTATGCCCGAGGTGATGCGGACCAGGTGCGGAAACCGGCCTGTGGCTTCCACGCTTCGGATGGATTCTTTTAATGCCTTGCTTGCCAGCAGCAGTCGTTCGACAGCCAGTATTTCCTTCGGTTCAAGACGCGTCCCCTCGATGTGAAGCTGTGCGATGATGGGATCGATCTCCTCGATCCCCGAAAGTCCGAACCTGCCGTGCGTATTCAGAAACCGCACGCATTCACTGGTGATCTCAAGTTCACGGACAATGTCGGCGCGCGAGTTGGATGGGCGCAGGTTCTGCATTCGGTTGCGCCCCGGCGCCGTCTGTACATGCCGTGCGGCCAGTTCAATCAAATCCCTTAATTCAAGCGTTTCAAAAGTCCGTTCGTCCATGCCGACACTCCATAAAAATCGGGGACGCCCCGCCCCTTTCCTGATTTTCAGGCGCGATTTGCCGCGGCAATTCAGGAAACGGGCGCGACGTCCCCGATTTTCGGCTTCTATTATAGTGTAGCCTGAGAGAGCATTTTTCGATAAAGTAGGAAGCTTTTCCAGGGGAACATATGAAAAAAAAGGATTTTGTTTCCATTCGGGACTGGTCGGCCGACGAATTAAACGAGCTATTGCGCATCGCCAATGCGATGAAGGCGGATCCTGCCAAATACAGCCGGACGCTTGAAGGGAAAGCCCTTGCCATGATATTTGAGAAGCCTTCGCTTCGGACACGCGTCTCTTTTGATGTCGGCATTCATCAATTGGGAGGGTTTTCCACCCTGCTGACAAGGGACGAAATCAATCTTGGCAAGCGCGAAACGATTCGCGACGCCGCCAAAAACTTGGAACGCATGGTGCAGGGGATTATGATTCGCACCTTCGGCCACGAGAACGTCGAAAAGATGGCCGAATTTGCATCGATCCCGGTAATCAACGGCTTGACGGATTTCAGCCATCCCTGCCAGGCGATGGCGGATTTCATGACCATTCTAGAAACAAAGGGAAGCCTCAAGGGGATCCGGATTGCCTATGTCGGCGACGGAAACAACGTGGCGCATTCGCTGATATACGCCGCGGCCCGTTTCGGAGCGAATCTTGCAGTCGCAACTCCCGAGGGATATGAACCGAATCCTGATGTTGTGAAATGGGCATACGAGAATGCGGACGCCGCAGGCGGCGCCCTGGAAGTTGTGCGCGATCCCATCGCCGCTGTGTCGGGCGCCGATGTGGTGTACACGGATGTCTGGGCCAGCATGGGTCAGGAATCCGAAGCCGTCAAAAGACGGGAAGATTTCAAAGCATACCAGGTGAATGAAGCTCTGGTTGCTCACGCAAAACCGAACTATGTTTTTATGCATTGCCTGCCGGCCCATCGCGGCGAAGAGGTGGCCGCAGCCGTTATCGATTCCCCCCATTCCATTGTCTTCCAGCAGGCGGAGAATCGCCTGCACGCGCAGAAAGCCATTCTGTTCAGGCTCATGGCCTGAGCCTTTGCCGGGGCAAAAAAGCAAATTCCTTGAATCCGACCGGGAACTCGTCCATCCCGGGCGGCGCTTTTTTAGGCCCTCAACGATCAAGGTGCCGGTACGGAGGCGGCATGGACTGTTTTCCTTTGCGCTTTCGGCGCTGGATCGTTTCGTTCATGCTCTCCGGGGCCGGCTCCGGAGAGCGCTCCCGACTTCCGATGGAAAAGCCCGCCGATAGGCGGCTCCGCGCGCGGCAGGAAGAACTCCGGCTAAGGCTGCAGCAATACCTTGCCCGATGTTAGCCTTCCTTCCAGAGCCCGATGAGCCTGGGCGGCTTCGGGCAGCGGATAGATCCGGTCGATGTGGACGTCCAGGCTTTTTTCGGAAACCCACCTTAAAATATCGCCGGCTCTCCATTGCAATTCTTCCGGCGTGGCCGTGTAGTGCGCAAGCCCCGGCCGGGTCAGATACAGGGATCCTTTGGAATTCAGAATCCCAGGGTCGACAGGGGGAACGGTGCCGCTGGATTGCCCGAAAAGCACCATCATGCCTCGCCGTCTCAAGCAATTCAGTCCTTTTTCAAACGTTGTTCTGCCGACGGAATCGTACACGACGTGGACCCCGGCGCCGCCGGTGATCTTTTGGACCTCCTGCTCAAAATCATCGCGGGTGTACAAAATGACATGATCGGCTCCGGCGCGTCGTGCTAAAAGCGCTTTGGCCTCCGTGGAAACCGTGCCGATGATTCTGGCGCCTATGCGCTTTGCAATCTGGATCAACAGCAGACCTACGCCTCCGGATGCGGCATGGACCAGGGCGGTCTCGCCCTTTCGGAGGGGGTAGGTGGAATGAGTCAGGTAGTGGGCGGTTAATCCCTGCAGCATTACCGCAGCGGCCGTCTGAGCCTCGACCGCATCGGGCAAAAGGATCAGGCTGGAAGCGTTGACGAGAGCGTATTCCGCGTACGCGCCAAGGGTCATGGCATAGGCGACGCGGTCACCGGGTTTTACCAGGCTCACCCCTTCGCCGACGGCATCGACAACGCCGGCCGCTTCCATTCCCGGAGTGAAAGGGAGGGGGGATTTATACAATCCGGTTCGAAAATAGACATCGATAAAATTGAGGCCGATGGCCTGGATCCTGATTCTGGCCTGCCCGGGTCCCGGCGATGGCATCGGCACCTCTTCAAGAAGCATCGTCTCGGGTCCGCCTGTTTTATATATTCGAATTGTTTTCATGCCGGTTTTCTCCCTTTTGGTTCGTTTTTT
>CAZLHW010000128.1:0-3450 GCA_964559085.1 uncultured Acidobacteriota bacterium
AATTCCATTGCGCCTCCTGTCGATAAAAGGAATCACCTAAATGGGTTGATGCTATATGAATCCAGTCGCGATGCTTCGATGCCGCCGCTGGTTTCATCCCAACCATCACATTCTGAACACAAAAGGGATAGCATCCGGATCTGCGCTATTTCTCATCGTCAGCCACATCCTGCTAATTACTACACATCTTCCCTTAATCGAATATCCTAGTGTGGTGCGGCATAAATATAGGACCATTGATTTGCCCGTGGTTTAGGACAAATTGTGCTGACTTCAAAGGATTCTGGAACATTATATGTGTTCATCTATATGACGCACTACACTAGATCGGGTAAAAATCTGTTCAGCATGATAACCGGAGGGGAACGCTTAAAACATATGCGTCATTATTAAGACAAATTGCGCGCTTGCCGGGCACAGGCATCAGCCACCGCATCCAAAAAATCATTTTCATGAACCAGGAGAAGCTTAAATCCCTGTTTGCGCAATTCGACGGCCTTCTCAACTTTCCGGCCATAACAAGCATACGCCCAACAAGGATTGGCCTGCGCGCCAATAACAAGGTAGTCAACTTCCTGGGTTAAGGATTTGCTGAACCACCCATTTAAGCCCTCAACAATTTTGGCAAATTCGCTTCTGGTGTATTTTGGGGATGATCCCGTGAAACAAAAAATGGAATTTGGGAATGATATTTCCGGACAGACTGCACACAGGCCGGTGATAGCAGCTCCCTCAAATTTCAACGAATTATTTATGGATGGACTTCCCTGTTTGCCAACAAATTCTGAGAAAAATGATTGCAGCAGCCTGCGCTCAGCATCATCGATTTTGCCATCCGACAAAATTCCAGTCAGGAGGCTCGACACTTCGTCATATGGCCAATTGCAAAGGAGGTTGCTGTGCTAGAGTAACCATTCAGAACGCCCATGGATATCCTGATCAGAGATGTATCCATCCGCCACTATTCCAGCGAGCAAGCCATGCAAAACCTGCATATCTGAAGTTGCGCGATCGTAATATTCATTGGACTGAAGTTTTTCGCAAATCCATAAAAGATCAAGCCTTTCTTCTTCATCCAGATACCCATCGGCAATGCTGGATTCCAAGGCTGGCATTATTTCATTGATGGGATGCCTGTCTTTAAATTCGGAATTCTCATTTATCCAGTTCGTAATCAGATCAACTTCCTTATCATTTATTCGCAAATCAATAGTGATACCCTGGAGAATTCCCAGTAAGGTATTTATTGCTTTATCAAGTCGCGCGCGACCCATGTAGGCAAAATACTCACTTTGATCTGGATGCATGACAAATCTCCCTTTATGCTAAGAATTTAAAAACGTTCGCGTAAGCTTTGGTTTGACGTGTCCTCCGGCACAAACAGCTATTCCCGACGAAGGAATCGGCTCTCCGGTCAAACCGTGTCTATCGGAAGTCCAATGGATTTTATTATCCTATTATCGCCAATCAATAGTCTTACGAAATCGTCATGCGTGATACTTTCGTAAGAATGAACTATAAATCCTGATTTTTCCCTATTGGGCACATAAACCGTAAAGGCAACATTACCGCGGTCGCGTTCCCCATCGTTGGACGCGGGCATTGAGCCTTTAGCAGCTGTTATTTGGATGCAAAGTTTGACTTTCTTAATGGCCTCGTTGGCGCAAAGATATCCATCAATTGTGTCATAAATAACATCGCCATTTTTAAATGAAAAAGCGCCGCCCTGCGTCCACACCAATTTATTGTTCAGCACTGTTCTTTTAATATCCAATGCATCATTAAAAAATGGTGGCAGGCACATATTCCATCGGCCACTTGTGTGTTCCAATGGTGGCTTTAGCAATTCGGCGGACCGCTGGCTTCTGGATTTTTGCGCGATTATTATTTCTAACAGTTTCAGTGCAGCTTCCTGAATAGCATTCATAGGAAACCCCGACGCCTATCGCGTCTTCTTAATGCATTGTGTCCCCAATCACATATTCGGCAATTTCGTGACCTGCATCACAACGGAGAATAAGCAAATTCTCGTTGGAGAGAGTCATACAACAGAAACGCACGCTATTACTCATGCTCTCGGAGTGAATTATGAATTGCCCTGCCTGCTCGCGCGAACATTGTTGGCACAAACCGTTTCCCAATAACAAAATCAGACATTGCTGCCACTGCGATTTGTGGGAAATTGAGGTCGCCGGTAATGTGATTCCCTTACCGCGATCGTCTCACAATGCGAACCTTATCGCCAGGATCCATCTGCGTTTTGTTTGCGAAGGGGCCGTGCTTTTTTTCAGGCGATCCAGGCGTGCTCTCGATGGCCTCGGCGATCGTTCGTTCCAGAGGCACGCTGCCACTTGAATCGGAAGAATGCATCAGGGCTGCATAAAACGTTCTAATGTTTCCGATGATCAGCTCGCCCATGGATTTATTGGTGTTGAGAATATCATCCAGCATTGAGTGTATTTTGGCATGATCGGGATTTTTACAGGTAAATGCTGCGGCGCTGGTTTCCGTATGGATTGCGCCCTCAACCAACTCTCGATATACGTCAAATGGAGTTTTCCCAAAAGCGGAGCAAAGTTTTTCAAAAGTAGGCTGCCGATAGCTGCCACCATTTTCAATTTTGCTAATAGTGCCTTTATCGACTTTTGAAATTTTGGCTAATTCCACTAAGCCGATTCCGCGTTTATTCCTCCATTTCCGCAATACATCCCCAGGATGAAACATGTAATTAGGCTCTCATACGATTTATTTCATAACAAGTAAATTGTTGTATGCAAATAAGATATGCGATTAATGACATAGCTTTACGTTTTTTTGCGTAAATTATTCTTGACATTCTTACGTTATTACGCGTATGATCATCGCATGAAACTTAAAACAGCTCGTGCCTTAAAGGGCATAACGCAAGAAAAATTGGCAGCATTAAGCGGGATTGACCAGACAACTATTAGCGCAATTGAGTGCGGAAAAAACAAAAATCCGTCGTGGGAAACTGTATCCCGCATTGCCAAAGCCCTTGGCGTACCACCGGAAGAGATATTTCCGGTAAAGAACAATACAGCAGCCTAACAATTTTCCTCCGCGCTTCCCCCTCACGGAGCTGGAGAGGAAAACATGGGAAACATAATTATTTTTCCGGAATCGGATCCGCCCCGGCCATTTCAGCCTACGGCGGCCGTCCACAAATATTTAACCGAAAATGCCTGCAACGCGGTCGCGTCCACGCGCATTCCTCAGAAGCTGAAGAAAGCCCTGATGCGCGAGGCCTGGGAATCCCGCGCCCGTTTCAGCGAGCACCTCGCAAGGATACTGGCAACACACCTCGAGAAGCGATGTGTACGTTGTCTAACGCAAGAGGAACTGGGAGAGAAAAAAGTAATCAGGGAGGAGGCCGCATGAGGGAATTATTTTCGGATTCCGACAAAAGGAAGCGGCTCTGCACAACATTCC
>CAZLHW010000128.1:3460-9274 GCA_964559085.1 uncultured Acidobacteriota bacterium
CCGCGGTGACGATGGTTCAGTCGATTACGAGGTCCTCTACATCGTAGACACGTACAGCGACGGAACCGTCGTGGCTGAAGTCCCAAAGCTCGGATTGCGTATTGAGGCAGACAACATCCTTGAGGCGCAAAAGCGCGCTTGGGACGCCATCGGCGATTACATCCTGTCTGTCTTCGGACGAGCCTACGACAACGAGCATCAATCGGTCACAACCGCATATCAGTACGAGACCGACGAAATCAAAATAAATGCCGAATCCAGAGAGAAAAAAGCAGCATGAGCGAGAACAGTCCAATTCATTCTGTTTCCCTTATTTTCAACCGTCATAGGAAAAGCAAAATCATGAAATCCACATCCTTAATATCCTGGGCTTTATTGAGTTGCCTGATTGCAGCATCCATCAGCGTTTTTGGCGCAGATGCCGTCCGTCTGCAAAGACCCCGAGAAGCGGGGAATGAGGCCGAAATCTCGGGAATGTTCAAAGCATGGCTTTCCGACGGCCGGATTATTTATGGAGCGGTTTCGGGAGTCGCCGTTTTGTCCAATACCCGAGAGGTCTCGTCCCTGGAGCTGGAAGCCGTCTCCGAACCCGGCTTCGTCAATTTTCAACAGGAATCGAGCTTTAATTTCGAGGGTCGCATGAATGCGGAACTGGGGATGAACGCGTTGCTCTCCAGGAACGACAGATCCATCGCCAATATTGTCATGCCCGAGTGGGGCTCCATATCCATCATCAACCTTCATCGGCAGCGCGGCGCTCAATGGACTTCCGGGCAGATGCTTGTCCGGATAGAAGGAACCGCAACCGGATTTCGAATAAGCATTGAACCCTGATTCCGGAAATAAAGGAGCAGAAAAAAATGAAGGACCTGGGCAGGGAAGAAATATTGATTCTGCTTTACGAAGCGGGTTGTTTTGTGGTCGGGATCTTTCTCGGCCTGGCCATCGGGATGATCTACCTATGAGGGAAAAGCCATGGGCGATTCTTTGGTTGTAGGACATGCGAAAGGTCCCTGGCACCGGCGCATCTCCTGGTGGCCGGTCCTGGGTGCGGCGATATGCCTGCTCGCATTGGCAGTCTTTGTGTTCTCCATAGCATCCATTGTCTTGGCGATACTGCGATAAAAGATCCCGGCAAAAGGAACGGGTGCGATGAAGTCAGCGGAAGCATTCCCTATCGAATACCGCAATCACGAGGCCAATATAGCGCGAGAGCTTAGAAAGTCCTGGGATAACGAGCTGCATTTTCCTCTCGCCAAACTCCCGGAATGCTACCTGAGGGGAGATTGCGCAGTCCGGCTGGAGGCTTCGTGCCAATCCGGCGATATCGTCCTCGGGAAAATCTGCATCTCGATAGAGCATCGTCCATGCGCCGGCCGTACCGTCCAACGGAATATCGAACGAGCCGACGACAACGATGATTTCTCGATGTTTGTCGATAATGTCCATCTTGTTGATTATCCAAAGGGGATCGTTGCCAGGTCCGGTGAGCATGGCGGCCGGTCGATTATAAGGCTGGAGCATCTCAATAATGCGTCTCCCGGCATTTGCAATTCCCTCTACTTTTCGCTCATAAGCGCGAAGTTCCTTCGCGTTCGAGGGCTTAGCACAAAGGATAGGGAATTCGATTCCTCTGGGGTCTCTTATCCTTTTTTGAGGGCTCGAGAGCTCCCATGCGATGTGATCGAGACAGGAACGAAGATGATGGATGATTTCCCCGCTAAGAATTCCAAATCGTCCTGGGATGACTCGGTTTACATGAAGCTTGGCCGCTTCCTCGAGGGCTTCCATCTTTTTATCGGGGACAATTGGATTAGGCTCCTTTTCAAGGAATGCGCAAATTTCTTTTTCAAGGTTGAGGATGTTCTCGTTGGCCCGTTTTAATTTTTCATAGGCGCCATTCAATGATTTAGCGGAAGGCAACATGATCTGCATTGTAACAAATATTGAATGCAATCAGATGAATTCACCAAAGGAGCTGAATTGAGGTGAACAGATGCATATGACAGCCTTTCCCAATCCACTCAAATGCGCGAAAGCGGCGGAGAGGTAGCACAGGATGCGGCCACGCTGGGGATTGGGAAAGCTCCGGGAGCCGAGCGGCAACGCGGGCAAAAATGCCCGAACCGGAGCGAGCAGTAACCGCAGGCGCATCCCTGCGGGGATTCAAACGGCACCCGTGACGATCGCGGGAGGGATATCAGAAAATCGTTCCACGGCTCCGGGGATGCGACCGGGGCCCAACCATAAAAAAGGCCGGGTTCCGTATACCCGGCCACATACAGTTTGTTTGCAGATCCAAAACCGAAGGGAATAATAAATGAAGGTATTCAGGATTGGAATCAGAAACATCCTCGGGCTGGAATCCCTTGAAATCAAGCCGGGATCCTGGACCGAGATTTCCGGCCAGAATGGATCGGGAAAGACATCCTGTCTCGATGCCATCCGCGCAGCCCTTGGAACCGGGCACGATGCCACATTGCTCCGCCAGGGAGCTTCCGAAGGCGAAGTAGTCCTGGTGCTCGACGATGGAACGGAAATCAAACGCCGGATCACCGAAGATAAATCAGATGTATCCGTCAGCCTCCCGAATATCGGCAAAATCTCAAAGCCTGCAACCTATATCAGGAAGCTTGCCGATGCACTCTCGCTAAATCCCATCCAGTTCCTGACATCCGCAAAGAAGGATCGCGTCGACCAGCTCCTGCAGGCAATCCCTATGCATATCACGGCCGACCAGATCGGATTTGTCCCCAAGGCCGCGCTCGACGGTGTCGATCTCGACGGGCATGCGCTGCCGGTTCTCGGAAAAATCTACAACAACATTTATGAGTTCAGAACCGGCATCAACCGCGAGGAGAAATCCAAACGCGCGACAGTTGCGCAACTTGCGGAAACGCTGCCGGCCGATGCCCCCGACGGGGACTGGCAAACTTCGCATGACCAGATAGTCGAGAACATGCGCTATCTGCAGGCCGAAACTTCCCGGCGGGTTGCCGCGGTCAAATCCTCTGCGGCAGAGGAAATCGAAAGCCTGCGGAAAAAACATCAGGAACATAAGGATGCCGTGAACGCAGAGCTGGATGCCGCCATCGAAAGGCTTCGCGCCGACGCCCAAATCGAGATTCAGCGGAGTGAAAAAGAGCGTGACCAGGCCATAGCCAACATCTGCGATAAAAGGGACAACTTCCTTTCCAACCTGGAAGCGGATTACAGGCCAAAATACAAAGACCTGTCGGAAGCTCTCGCCAAGGCAAAGGCAATGATCGAACAGCACGCCAAAGCCGAATCCACCCGGCAATTCATTGCCACACTCACCAAAGAGGCCGATGTCCTGGCACGCCAGGCGACAGAATTCACCCATGCCCTGGGCCGCCTTGAGATGCTGAAGGCTTCCGTTCTCGAAAGCAATCCAATAGATGGGCTCGAAGTCAGGGACGGCGATATCTATGTCGGAGGCATACCATTCGACAGGATCAATACCTCAAAAAGAGTGAGGCTTGCGATTGAAGTTGCAAGGCTGCGTGCAGGGAATCTGGGCCTGGTCTGCGTGGACGGATTGGAGTGTCTGGACGAGAAGACCTTTGCGGAATTCAGAAAAGCCGCAGCGAAGTCACATCTGCAATTTGTTGTAAGCAAGGTTGCTTCCGGACCTCTGCAGATAGAAACGGAGGTAGCCTGATGGAATCAGCAAAGCCCCAGCTCCATGTTTCCGGCCTCGAAACCCTGAGCAAATGCGGAATCCAGTTTGAAAACATCTACATCAGGAATCTGCGCGAGGCCCCGGGGATCTCGCTCCTTGTCGGGAAGGCTACGCACCGCGTCGTCGAAAAGAATCTGCGTCACAAGATTCAGCACCGGACCCTGCTGAGCCTCGAGGCTGTACCCGACTCTGCCCGCGATGCCCTCGTAAGCGAATGGAATTCGGGCGAGGTGAGGCTTGATGAGGACGAGCTCAAGCTTGGGCTCAAGGCGGTTAAAGACCAGGCAATTGATAAATCAGTCAGGCTCTCGGGCCTTCACCATAAAGAACTTGCTCCGGTTCTCAATCCAACGCACGTAGAGCGGAAATGGTGTGTTGAACTTCCCGGATATCCCATGGACCTGGCCGGCACACTGGACATCCAGGAGGGCTCAGCGTCCGTTCGGGATACCAAAACCTCCGCAAAGCCACCGAGCAAGACTATTGCGCATGAATCTCTGCAGCTTACGGCCTATGCCCTGGCCGTCAAGGTGATTGATGGCATCGAGATTTCAGAAGTAAAGCTCGACTATCAGATCGATATCAAAGAACCAAAGAAGGAAACGTTTTCATCGAAACGCGATGCGGACCATTTCAAAGCGCTTCTGGCCCGGGTTGAACGGGCCGTCAAAGTCATAGAGAAAGGTGCGTTTTTTCCGGCCCGGGAAACGGATTGGTGGTGTTCTGAAAAATACTGCGGTTTTTTCCGAACATTCACATACGTTCGCAGACCGAAGCAATTCGCGGCGGCATAACTTTTATCAAGGGAGATCAGCCATCATGGAAAACGAATACAACGAATTTGGATTGACCGCCTCTGGGGGCCCAGTTACGAAAACAAAATCAAATGGCGGCGGTATGGTCGCCGTTGCACAGCAGCGCGAGATTGCGGAAGTCCAGGCCGCTATGCTCATTGCCCGGATGAATCCCCGTGATGAGAAGGCTGCCCTTGACCGGATCCTGCAGGCCTGCACAAGGCCCAAACTCGCCGAAGCGGCCCTTTATCAATACAACAAGGGCGGCACGGACGTAAGCGGGCCATCGATCCGGCTCGCCGAGGTCCTCGCTCAGAGCTGGTGTAATTTCGAATGTGGAGTGCGTGAACTGGAGCAGACCGATGAGGAATCGACTGTTGAAGCCTATGCATGGGATATTCAGACCAATTTCCGGGACAAGAAAACCTTCCATGTACCGCATATCCGTCACACAAGGAAGGGCTCTTATAAGCTCTCCGATCCCCGGGATATCTACGAAATGGTAGCCAACCAGGGCGCCAGGCGGAAACGGGCTTGCATTCTCGCGGTTATTCCCGGCGATGTTCAGGAAGCCGCGGTAAAGCAATGCGAACTTACCCTTGTCACAAAAGCCGATGTTACTCCGGAAAGGCTCAAGTCCCTCGTTGAGAAATTTAGCGAGCTGGGCGTAACAAAGGAGATGATCGAGGCCAGAATCCAAAGGCGTCTTGAGGCCATGACTCCGGCTCTGCTTGTACAGATGGGGAAGATCTACAACAGCCTCAAGGATGGCATGAGCACAGTGGCCGACTGGTTTGCCGTCTCCGAAAAACAGGGCCCGGAAAAGGGCGCTCTATCATTGGATGACCTAAAGGCCGGAAAGGAGGAGAACCGAGGGCACGGCAATGAGAATCTTGACCAGGTTGGCAAGACTCAGCAGGAAGCCGGAACTAAAGCACCAGCATCGGAATCAAAATCAAGGCAAGCATCCAGATCCAGGGCGAATCCGCCGGCAGCGGCTCCACAGTCTGCGGGGAATCCCAACTATGTCGAAGGAAGCGACCCGGATCCGTTCGCGCAGAACGGAGAACTGTTCGGTTCACGCGAACCCGGCCAGGAAGGATAAGCCACTATGTGCTTCCCGGGGCTCGTCCCCTCGGGCGGCCAGCAAGCCTCATCTGTGCGGACGGGTGGGGCTTTCCGGCTGGAATCATGTGAAAGGAAACGTTAATCCTATGCTTGGACGCGAAGCAGCACAAAGCCTTCGAAGGCTGGCAGATATCCTGGAGCGATTTAAAAGCGTTCCCCTTATCAAACGTGATGTCCTCGACGAGAACT
>CAZLHW010000129.1:0-4705 GCA_964559085.1 uncultured Acidobacteriota bacterium
CTTCAGGCCGACGCAATTCTCGAATCAAATTTTCCCTCAACAGGGTCGCACGGCCATAGGCCGTGGCAAAAACACCACGGATTACTCGGATTTCACAGACTGTGTCCCTGCTCCTCAGACCCAGGATTTGGCGGGCTGGTAGTCGTACGGTTCCATGGAGAAGCTGCCGCGTCCCTGCGTCAACGACCGCATCTGTGTGGAATAGCCGAACATTTCGGCAAGGGGCACCAGACCACGCACAAGAGCGACGCCGCCGGCCATTTCCGTTTCGCGGATCTCAGCCCTTCTTGACCCCAGATCCTTCATGACGGCTCCGAGACATTCGTCGGGCACGCGGACTTCCAGGCGCATTACGGGTTCCAGTACGATGGTCTGCGCTTGCGCGATGGCCTCACGCAACGCCAGCGTCAGGGTTCCCAGCAGCGGAACCGCCGGGTCCGGAGGATCGTTATGGCGGAATTCCAGAACATTCACTTTAACATCGACAATCGGATACCCGTGCGCGCCCCCGGAATCGCAGCCCCGCAGCAATATGTCCTCGGCCTCGCGTTCGAGGGATGCCGTAAGCTGTTTGGATATGCGGGAGACATCCACCTCAACGGGCGGCAGACTTCGATCGCCGGAAGGCCTCGAACGGGGCAGAATTTCAACGGTCGCCCGCCCGATGACCAGAACATCGCTGATGCGCTTCTCGAATGCCCCCTTCCCGACACCGCGATTTGTAACCGTTTCGCGGTAGGACACTCGGGGCCGGCCAAAGAAGGCGGCAACGTTGAATTCCCGCTGCATGCGGTTGCGTATCACCTCAAGATGAAGCTCTCCCATGCCGGAGAGGATCATTTGGCCCGTTTCTTCATCGGTGCCGACAACCAGAGTGGGATCCTCACGCAGCAGGCGCGCCACCACTTCGTAAAGCTTGTCGCGATCCGCGGATGTCTGCGTCTCGACTGCCATGGAGACCACGGTCTGCGGAAAATGAATCGGCTCGAACGTGATCGGATGCTGCGGATCGCATAGCGTATCCCCTGTCTTAATATCTTTCAGTCCATGCACGGCGACGATATCTCCGCCTCGCGCCTGATACACAGGCTCCGTGCGGTCCGCCTGCAGGCGCAGTATACGCCGCAGTCGCAGTCGCGATTTGGATCGGGGATGGTAGCAGCGTTCCTCTGTTGTCAGCGAACCGGAGTACACACGCAGCCAGAGGTAATCCGTACTCGGTGTGGCAACCACCTTAAAAACGAGGGCGGCGAAGGGGGCATCCGGCGTCAGCGCGCGCTGGATCGGTTTGCCGGTCTCGACATCCATCCCTTCGGCCGGCGGCCGGTCCAGCGGCGACGGCAGGTAGTGGCAGATTGCGTCGAGCACAGGCTGAATCCCGAGATCACGCAGCGCCGCGCCGCACAACACAGGAACCATTTTGCCGCTCAAAGTCGCCTCGCGAATTGCGCGGCGCAGATCCTTGGGATCGATCGGCTCCCCCGAAAGATAGAGGTCCGCCATCCAATCAACACAATTGGCCGTCGTCTCGATCAGGCGGTTCCGGGCATGATCCACGGCCTCCCGCATGTCTTCCGGAATATCTCCGATGACAACCTCGCGCCCGTGTGTGGAAGAATCGAACATGAGGAAACGAAGCTCCAGAAGATCGGCTACACCGTCCAGACGGCTCTCGGATCCATGGGGAAGATTTACAAAGGCGGCGTGCGCCCGGAGACGGGTTTCTATCTGGCTGAGGACGCGCTCTGGATCCGCGCCCGGGCGATCAAGCTTATTAATGAAAGCAAGACGCGGCACCTGGTACCGATCGGCCTGATGCCAGACCGTCTCGCTCTGCGGCTCAACACCTTCCACTCCCGAAAAGATAACCACGGCGCCGTCCAGCACCCGCAGGCTGCGCTCAACCTCGGCCGTGAAATCCACATGCCCCGGAGTATCGATCAGATTAATCTGATGGCCGTTCCATGAAAAAGTGGTTGCCGCCGCCGAAATGGTGATTCCTCGTTCCCTCTCGTCCGCCCGAAAATCCATGACAGCCTGACCGTCATGAACCTCTCCGATTTTGTGAGTGCGTCCGGAATAAAACAGAAACCGTTCGGAAACCGTCGTCTTGCCGGCATCAATGTGTGCAATAATTCCAACGTTTCTCACTCTGTCGAGCGGTGTCAATGCCATCCGGTCCTCCACTGAGCAGCTCAAGTCTCAGTACTCTTGCAGGAAGCCGTAAAAACGTCAAGCCGTTTCGAATCCTGTGTTATCGGTTCAGAATTGAAGCACCCGGGACACTGAGCCGGGAACGCAAGAAACATTTGCCTGCGGCATTCGGGTCAATGCAAACTTCAGGAGAGCCAAGGATGGGAGAATGCGTATGAGAAGGATTATCGAGCTGCATGTGGAGGACATCATGCCGACGGCAGCCGAGGTTCTGGAAAACCAGGGCATGGCCGGACGCAAAAATATTCCCGCGCGCATCACGTCGCTGCTGGATTCCGCGCTGGAGCTCTTTAGACAGCTGGCCCAACCGAAGGGTCTGATGGAGGATCTGCCGGTCTCCGGCTTCGAGCCGATCTACAACGGGACGGCGCTGAATTCTCCCGAATGTCCCGTACCGCCCATCGTTGCGAGGGCGGATGCGGTGGCGCTTTTTGCCGCCACCATGGGCCAGGCCTTGGCCGATAAGAGCAGCGAACTTTTCGCAAAGGGCGGGCCGGCTTTGGGCTATATGCTCGACGCCGTCAATTCCGCAGGCGCCGAGCATCTGGGCAGAGCGATGTGCCGCCGATTCCTGGAATTTGTTCCGGATGCGATAAAAAAGGAGAAGTCGCTCCGAGTGCAGTATTATTGCCCGGGACATTGCGGCTGGCACCTCTCCGGGCAGGAAAAAGTTTTTGAAGCGCTCCGGCCGGAAGAGATCGGGATCACGCTTACGTCAACCTGGGCGATGCACCCGGTTAAGTCAATTTCCGGAGTGCTGGTCGCCGCGTAAATCGAAGTCCATCGCTTTACGCCCGGCTTCTCTTTTTGCCCGAGTTGCAAAGAACACAAGTGCGTGCAGCGGTTGAAGCTTCTGGAAGGCGCTGCTTAATCGGCGCGAAGCTTCATACTTTGTTAAAGGCCTGTAAAATGGAAAATATCCTAAAACGTTTGCAGAATAAGGAAGTCATTGTCGGAGACGGAGCCCTTGGAACAATGCTCATGCAGCGGGGATTGAAATTCGGCGATCCTCCGGAAACCTTCAACCTGTCTCGACCCCGGATTCTTGAGGAAATTGCTTCCCTCTATCTGGAAGCGGGCGCGGAACTGATTACGACGAACACCTTCGGCGCTTCTCCTCTCCGGCTGCAGCAATACGCACTCGAGAAAGATACCGAGGCCATCAATAGGAGCGCCGTGGAAGCCGTGCGCCGCGTCGTCGGGAACAACGCGTACGTCTCCGGTTCAGTCGGGCCTTCGGGCAAAATGCTCACGCCGCTCGGAAATACCGAATCGGAGGCGCTCTCAGCCAGCTACCGGCGTCAAATAAGCGCCCTCCTAGAAGCCGGGATTGATCTGGTCTGCATTGAAACCATGATTGACTTAAACGAGGCGGCTCTGGCTATCCAGGCGGCTCGCTCGCTTGATCCCAAAATCCCGATTATGGCAACCGTAACATTCAACAGCACACCGCAGGGATTTTTCATGATCACGGGCGCCTCCATAAAAGATGCCGCCGCGGCTCTGGAAACAGCCGGCGCCGACATAGTCGGATCAAACTGCGGCGAGGGCGCCACGCAAATGGTCGGCATCGCGAGGGAATTCCGCCGTCATGCGCATTGTCCCGTCGCCATACAGAGCAATGCCGGGCTCCCCGCCAGATCGGAAAGCGGCCTGGTCTATTCCGAGACTCCCGAGTTTGTGGCGGGAAAAGCGGCGGAGCTGATGGAACTCGGCGTGCAGATTATCGGCGGCTGTTGCGGAACTACGCCCGATCATATCCGCGCCATTCGGAAGACAGTGGATGCGCGCCGCCGTTAAGAAAATATGAACCGCGTCGTTGCATCAGAGTTAACCGGGCCGTTAGATGAGGCGCTGCTGCCGACCGTTGCCGCGTGGGATAAAGCGGAACCCGTGGCCTTTTGTACCGACTGGCGCGGCGCATCGCCCGATCCCCGGCGCGAAACACAGGCACGCCTGCTCTGGTCGCAGGAATTTTTGTATATACAGTTCCGCTGCCGCTATCGCGAGCTGTGCGTCTATCCGGGCAACAACAGCCGCCGCGACAAGCTTTGGGAAAAAGACGTCGCCGAATTGTTCATCCGTCCACCCGAACGCGCGCTTCGGCGCTATCTTGAATTCGAAATCAGCCCCAATGGCGACTGGCTGGATCTGGATATCGAGCCCGGCAAAAAAACGATCCTTTTTTGCAGTCTTATAAGCCGTGTCCGCATCGATGAAGCGGCTCGCGTCTGGACGGCTGAAATGGCAATTCCCTTTGATCGCCTCACCGCGCGGTTCAATCCAGACGCCATCTGGAACCTGAACCTGTTTCGGATTGAAGGATGCGGGCCGGGCCGTTTCTATTCGGCATGGCGGCCGACCCATTCGCCTCAACCCAATTTCCATGTCCCCGAAGCCTTCGGCGAGCTGCATTTTGCCGGCTCCGGCCAGGGAAGATGTTCTGCCGTCAGGACAATTGGCTATTGAAAAAGAAATAGCAATGTACTAA
>CAZLHW010000129.1:4715-9240 GCA_964559085.1 uncultured Acidobacteriota bacterium
CACGGAAGGAAAACCCGGCGCGGAAAGCGCCGAGGAGTTTAGCCCACGGCTCCGGAGCCTTGCTGCGCTCGGCTCTTTCACCCTGGGCAGTGGATGCCGTTGAAACACACCCCAAAGGGGCGAAGCAGACTGCACCGCCCTGGCAGGGCTGATGGAGCTATCGGCCGACAACCCAGGCCTGCGGATGCTTCGCATCCTTCAGCCTGGGCTACTCTGCCGCGCACCTGCGGCGCTCAGGGTACCGGCGGCCGGCACAACCTGGATGGTGCTCACAGCGCGGGCAATTGGCACAATATCGCCATAGGCAACTAGGGCGCGAATGCAGACCGGGCTGCACCGCCAGGCGCTTTCAGCGCCCACGCGCAATAGGTTGCATCCAGCTCCCGCTCGATTTCGAACAACTTCGGAATCCGGGTTAAAACCTCGTCCTGGACGTATTCGGGAATTTTCACCGGATTCGCGGACAAGGTTGCAGCATTAATTTCTTTCGAAAGCAGGATTGAGTTCCAGCTATGTTTCGGAAACAGGATATAGCCGGCAGAAGAGTTGCCGCCGCGTTATTAATCGCGGCGATGCTCTTCTTTGCGCTCGGCATTGTACCGGAACATGCGGCCGCGCACACCTCTCATGCAACCTGCAAAATCTGCACTCTTCTCCATCACCCGCCGATGCTGCAGACCGGCGCACTTCTTCCCATCCGTCCGGCTCTCCGGAAAGAGTTTTTGCCGCCGGCGGCATCGCACCCTGCTCTGCTTGAGCCGCGGATGGACCCGGGCCTCAGCCGCGCGCCTCCGACGCCTGTTTGATACTTCGCCGTAATGCAGACGCCGCCTCTCGTATCAAGGGCTCGTTTGCTCAGATTTCCTATCAAACAAATAGTCGGGAGAAATACTGTAATGTTCTATCCAAAATTTTCCGCCCTCAGGGCAGGTGTGTTTTTACTGGTGTTTGCCATGTTTTATCCGGAAGCCGGGATGGGTTCCGCTCAGGACGAAAGCGGATCTGAAGTTCGCGGCCGTGTTACATTCAGCAATACCCACATGCCGATTCCGGCGGCATCGGTCATTCTCGTCCAGCTGCAACGATCCACGATGACGGATGCAAACGGCTATTTCAGTTTCCGGGGTATCCCGCCGGGATCCTATGATGTCGTCAGTCATATGCATGATCTTTCGGGACCGGCAAAAAAAATTCGCGTCGTTTCCAAAGAGGATGTCTTCGTCCATCTGGAACTGTCTCTATCCACTCTGAAGTATGAAGTCACAGTGACCTCAACGGGGCGCGAGGTATCGGCCTTCGACGCTTTCCAGGCAGTCACGACGGTTGACTCCCTCCGGCTGAGCGAGCAGAGCTCCTTTGGCCTTGGAGACGTGGTCGGCTCTGAATCCGGTGTTCACAAGCGCAGCTTCGGCCCCGGCAGCTCCCGCCCTGTGGTCCGGGGCTTCGATGGAGATCGCGTGCTCATCCTGAATGACGGACTATCGACCGGAACGCTTTCTTCGCAATCGGGAGAGCATGCCGAGCCGATTGATTCGGCGCACCTGGATCGCATCGAGATCGTCAAGGGTCCCGCTACGCTGCTGTACGGCAGCAACGCCATCGGCGGCGTCGTCAACATGGTAACGGAACATCATCTGCTCCATGAGCAATCGCACCCCGGATTCCGCGGGCAATTGACGGCCATCGGCGGTACAAACAACAACCAGGCGGCCGGGCATGTAAGCGCCGAATACGGGCACAAGAACTGGCTTGTCTGGAGCAGCGGTTCGCGCCAGGTCACCGGCGACTATTCGAGCGCGGCAGGCAGCGTGGAGAATTCCAAAACCCGCATGACGTCCGGAAGCGCGGGCTTCGGATGGTTCTCCCATCGCCCCTTTTTCAGCCTCAGCTACGCCTTCAATAAGGGCAGGCTGGGCATTCCATTCGCCGGGGAATTTCATCACCATCACCATGAAGAGGAAGGCGAAGAGGATTCAGAAGATCATGGGGATCACGAAGAAGAGGCTGCGGCCTCCGTTGACGAAACCTTCACGTGGCAGAACGTGCGGCTCAACGGCGGGATGCGCGGCCTGCATTCCCTGATCGAGGAATTCAAGGTTTCCGCCAATTTCAGCCGCTGGATGCACAAGGAGCTCGAGAATGAAGCAACGGCAACGGCTTTTGACAATAAGCTCTTCAATGTTCGCGCTACAGCAGAACAGCGTAAATACAAGCGCCTGACCGGGACATCCGGCTTTCAGCTCTTTCACAGGGATTACGCGGCGGAGGGGGAAGAGGCGCTCTCTCCTCCCGCTACCGGAAACGGCGTCGCGCTTTTCACCCTTCAGGAAATCGATCTGAGAGCCGCGCGGCTGCAATTCGGCGCGCGAGTGGATCGCACCTCTTACCACCCGTCCGCGTTATCCTCCCGCTCCTTTACAGGATTCTCCGGAGCCGCCGGCATTCACATCCCGCTCCGCGAAGACACGGCATTCGTCGCCAACTACACGCATTCCTACCGCGCTCCGGCGATTGAAGAGCTTTACAACTACGGCCCTCATATCGGAAACCTCGCTTTTGAGATCGGCGACCCCAATTTAAAACGGGAGGCGGCCGACGGCCTGGACCTTTCCCTCCGTTATGGAAATCCACAGTTCCATGCTGAAGTCGATTTCTATTACTACGGCATTCGCGATTTCGTGTATATGCGTCTGACCGGCGAACTGGAGCACGGATTAAGAGTCGCACAATTCGCCCAGGACGATGCGCGCTTCCTCGGCGGTGAATTACAGCTGAATGTGGCGCTGCAACGCAATGTCCGGCTGGAATCAGGGCTTGATATTGTGAATGCAAGACTGACACGCACCGGCGATCCGCTGCCCCGAATCCCTCCTCTGAGGGGAAAGATCGGACTGGATGCGCGGTGGGGCAGCCTCAGCTTCCGGCCTGAACTCGTTATGGCCCGCCCCCAGGACAGACTTTTTCCTACGGAAACGCGGACGCCGGGATACGCCGTCGTCAACATGGCCGCTTCTTATACGCTGGCCCGATCCAATCGAATGCACGTCTTTTCGGCAATCGTGCAGAACATAGGCGATACGCTTTACCGGAACCACCTGTCTTTTATCAAGGACATCGCTCCTGAAATGGGCCGCAACGCCCGATTCACCTATAGTCTGCGCTTTTTCTGAAGCCTCGCTGCAGGGGCCGGGAATCGCGGACTCTGTTTCAACTCCCGGCCCCTGAATCCCTGCATTTTTGCTTGACAAGCCTCCGGTCCCGGCCGCCATATAGTGCTGTTTTCCCTAAATTCAAGATGCAGTTCGCGAATCCAAAAATGAAAGGGTATGGAATGAACTTCAAACGACTGGCAATCGCTCTCCTGTTGCTCGCCTCCCTTGTCCTGCTGGGAGCCTGCAACTCTCAACCGAAGCAGGAATCCGATTCAGGCGTTCCAAAAGCGTCTTCGGTCAAGCTCGACCGTCAGGGTCTCGTGGATTTGATGGTGAATTATCTCAACGCCCTCGCTAAACACGACACGGCGGCTGTGCCCTTCGCCGAAAAGGTAAAATACACGGAAAACACGGCAGAAATACCGATCGGGAAAGGATTATGGACAACGGCCTCCGCCGGCCCCTCGGAATTCCAAATTTACGCGGCAGACCCCGTCGCACAGCAGGTCGCCTGTCTCGTCATGATGAAGGAACTCGGCAAAGACGTGCTCCTTGGCGCGCGTCTCAAAGTCGAGGACGGCAAGATCACCGAAGCCGAACATCTGGCTGTCCGCGACCTGGGGACAAGCCCCTTCGGCGCCGCCGCGATGGCAAACCTGAAAACTCCGCGGCCCGGCTTGCTCGAGGACGTGCCTGAGGCGGAACGCATGTCCCGCGACGACTTGATCAAGATCGGTCTGACCTATTACGACGCACTGACAGGGGAAGACGGCAAACTTTCCCCGTTTGCCGAAGAATGCGAGCGCCACGAGAACGGCGCTATAACAGTAGGGGGAAAGCCGCAGACCCCGGCCGGCATTCCCGCCCCGATGAATCCGGAATTTGCGGCAATGATGAAGGCCATGGAAGAGGTCGGCCCCGTGCCGAATACGTGCGAAGCCCAGATCAGCACCGGACAGTTCTCCTACATCTCCGACATCCAGAACCGTCGGGTTCTCATCGGCGACGTGCAGAAAGGACTTGCCGTCGGCTTCTCGATGTTTTACCACGACAGCTCTCTGAAGGAATATAAGTATAAAGGCTCAAAGGGCGAGAAAATGCTTCCGGCCTACCAGGGCCTCTTCAACCTGCCGGCCATGCACATCTACAAGATTAAAAAGGGCAAAATCTATGACATCGAAGCCATCGGCTTCACCATACCCTACGGACTTAAATCCGGCTGGGAATAGGGAATAAATACTCCGTCCATCAAAACGCCACGGATTCCGCGGATTACAAGGTTTGAATTCCTGCACAATCAGTGGGAATCCGTGGCATTAAAATGCCTGCGCTCAATTAGTAATCGACCATGCCTGGAAGGCGGGCGCGATATA
>CAZLHW010000130.1:0-9223 GCA_964559085.1 uncultured Acidobacteriota bacterium
GCTGGATTGCCCTGCGCCGCCAATCACTCCGGCCACAGAGGTGATGTTGATAATGCGACCCCACTTGCCGGCGCACATATCGGCCCACGCCTCTTTGATGCAGTAAAAGGCGGAGTTCAGGCATGTCTTCACTTCATCGTCCCACTCTTCCACCGTGGTTTTTGCAATCGAAATGTTGTGTCCCATGAGCGCGGCGTTATTGACCAGAATACTGACCTGGCCGAGTTCTCTCCGGATGTCGGTAAAAGCATTCTGAACTTCCGGATAGCTGCGCACATCCATTTTGACGGCCAAAGCCCTTCTTCCCAATGCTTTTATATCAGCGGCAACAGCCTGGGCTCCTTCCATATGGCGAAAGCCGCTTACAGCTACATCCGCCCCCTGCCTAGCCAGTGTAAGGGCGATGCTCTTGCCGATGCCCTTCGGCATTGAAGCTCCTGTTACGAACGCCACCTTGCCTTCCAATGACATAATCTGCCTCCTCGTCTTCCCGCTAAGAAAATCAACCTTTTTTGCAAACGTTTGCCGTTTCGGATTTCCCGTCCCCCATGATCGGGGCTTTTGATCAATAGTCTTGCCGGACCGGGCGAACGATACAGATAATTTCCTCCGCTTCCGTCCTCGCCAGGCACATGGCCAAGGAAAACACCCGCGCTGAAGCCGCGGAGCAGAGAAGCCCAGGGTGTAAGAGCCGAACGGAGCGAGGCCCTGGAGCCATGGGTAGTGGATGCCGCTGATGCAAACCCTGAAGGGGCGATGCAGCCTGCGCCGCCCGCTGCAGGGCTGATGCATTCATAGGATAACACCCCGGGCCTTCGGCTGCTTCGCGTCCTTCAGCCTGGGTCCCATTGCCGCGTACCTACGCTGCTTGAAGCGCCGACCATCGGCACAATGCCACCTTAGGCGGCTCCTGCACGAACGCAGCCCGGACTGTGCTGCCTTGCTCGGACACGCTCCCAGCCTGCCGGAGGCCGTTGAAAACGGCATTAAGAAATGCGCCACGAAATGCATTTAAATTTTCTGCGGTGATTTTACTACGGAAATGCAGAATGGCTTTAAGAAATTGCCGAGGTTCGCAGCCCCGCTTTCCTGATTATTCCTTGAATTCTCAGGGGGCACGAGAGTATCGTGGATTCATTGGGGCAGAAGCAAAATCTTTAAATCACAAAACGCGCACACGGTGCGTGGCAATCATCGCGCAAGGCTTCAAGGATTCAAATTCAGACGGAGGAGATATGGCCATCGATACAGATCCGGCCTCCAAGCCGGAGGGATCAGCGCAGCCGGTTAGAATGACAAAAGAGGAGTTGCTTGCCAAGGCTTATAAACCTGCACAGGATGCGATGAAGCTTCATCCATTCTTCACTGGAAAGCTGGAAACGTCGCCCAAATGCTGCATTCGCGATTTTGATGATTTTGCTATCTGGTAAACACCGGGAGTAGCGGAAGTCTGCAAAGATATTCAAAAGCATCCCGAAAAAGTCTTCCAACATACCAACAAGGGAAATACGGTTGCCGTTGTAACCGACGGGACGCGGATCCTCGGATTGGGGGATATCGGTCCAGAGGCCGGCATGCCCGTGATGGAAGGGAAAGGCATCCTCTTCAAATATCTCGGCGGCGTTGATGCCTTCCCGATTTGCCTCGATACCAAGGATCCCGAGGAGATCATCCGCACGGTGGAGATTATCCAGCCTTCATTCGGCGGCATTAACCTTGAGGATATCTCTCAACCCAAATGCTTCTATATTCTTGCCGAACTGCGACGGCGATGCAAAATTCCGGTCTGGCATGACGATCAGCAGGGAACTGCAACCGTTTGCCTGGCCGGATTAATCAATGCCCTGAAGATTGTCGGCAAGAGAATTCAGGATGTTAAAATCGCGCTTGTTGGATCGGGTGCGGCAAACATCCGCATCGGCGCGATCTACATGGCTTATGGGGCAAAGCCTGGAAACCTGATCTTTGTGGATTCAAAAGGGACGCTTCATAGAGGCCGCACCGAACTTCAGAAAACCCACAAGGACAAATGGAACATGTGCCAGATCACCAATAAGGATAATCTCGTGGGCGGTATCGAGGAAGCCCTGCGGGGAGCCGACGTGCTTTCCGCGGCGTCCACGCCGGGACCTGATACCATAAAAAAGGAATGGATCGCACAGATGGCGAAAGATCCCGTTGTTTTTCTTACCGCCAATCCAATTCCCGAGATGTGGCCCTGGGAAGCCAAAGAAGCGGGCGCCGCAGTCATCGGCACCGGGCGTTCGGATTTTCCCAACCAGATCAACAACTCTCTGGGTTTCCCCGGCATTTTCAGAGGAACACTGGATGTTTCCGCGACAACCATTACCGACGGAATGTGTATTGCAGCGGCAACCGAACTGGCGAAGTGTGCAGAGGATAAGGGCCTCAGCCCGGACTACATCATTCCAAAAATGAGCGAGCCTGAAGTCTTCATTCGGGAGGCCGTGGCCGTCGGCATGAAGGCTATTGAGCAGGGCGTTGCGCGCAAAATTCTGACGCGCGATCAGCTGTACAGAAAAGCGGAAATGATGATCTATCGGGCCCGGAATGAAACGCAGACCAAGATGCGTGAAAAAATAATTCCCGCAGTGCCTCCCGATCTTCTGTAATTATTTCGGGGACAGGCGCGATTGCCCGGAAATTTCCTTCTTCCTGTGGCGTAAAGCGCCTGCCCGAGTTTCGTTGTTCCGGCGACTGTCCCCTCAATAGGTGGATCAGACGAAGATGATTTTTGGCGCCTTGCGCTCCGGCAGTCTATGGAAACTGAATTCGGGATATCCCACCATGATCGGATAATGATGGGGGTAGTTTTCGGGCACTCCAACCGTGTTTTTAACTTCAGGCGAGTGGAGCATGGCCCCTTGGAGTAATCCTGCCCAGCAGGTACCCAAGCCCAGCACGGGGGCGAACAGGTCCAAGTAGGAAAGGGCCAGCGTTAAATCCACGAGGCCGTTCATAGCCTCTCGGGGCGCCATGGCGATGATCAGCGCCGGCGCGCCGCGCAGTACGGAATCATTGCCGGCGTCCCATGAGGCTACAGCCGCCGGCAGATAGGGGCTGGCGGCCACGACCTGGGGGTTTTTTACAAGCTCTCGCAGCCAATTCACTGTAAGCGCGGCAATTTCGCGGATTCTGGGCCTGTCATTTATTACAATCCATTCCACAAGCTGACTGTTGCCGGCCGTTGGGGCGTAACGGGCGGTTTCAATCAGTTTAAGAATCTTCTCTCTCTCGACCTGCTTTTCCTTATAATGGCGAACCGAACGACGGGATCTCAAAAACTGGACAGCCTGCGGTTCGTCGATGCATAAATCCTTTTGCACAACCGGCGATTGTTCAATCGGGATCATCTGGTGACTGAGGGCATCATGCGGGCACACCGCAACACAATGGCCGCATAACAGGCATGCGGCTTCGCCACCCGGTATAATCTCCGGATATCCATTTTCCGTAAGCCGGATGATGGCTGTGGCGCAATCCTTTACACAAAACCCATCCCTCTTGCATTTATTGGTGTCAATAATCAGTAATCCCATGGACACAATCCTCCTTCGCTTGCCAGTTTATCTTGAAAAAAATTAATGCTATAAACAAAGAGTTTTTTCGATGCCGAGCTTAATTGGGTTGAGGATCTTTGTCAAACTGAGAGGGAAAATTACCCCCTGATTTCTGCTAAGGTATTAGGGGGATGCAACCGATTGAACGAACATGAATAGGCGAAGTAGAACACGATTTAAGACTGATCTGACGGCAACCGTTACATGCTCAGACCTGCCGGGCGGAACAACCAAAGCCAGACTGGCGAACCTGTCCGTCCATGGACTCAGCCTCATTCTTGACAAGAAACTACATATAGGTTCTTTGGCCAGAGTGGAGTGGGGAAGTGCCACCTTCGTCGGCGAGGTAATTTACTGCCAGCCTCACGGAAAGGAAATCGCTGTCGGTTTAAAGGTGGAAGACTCCGTCTACGAAACAGCGAAAAAATACGCCAATCAATAAGATCGCGGGACTTTGTACTCATGGAAGCATCGCGGACGCAGCGGGGTGCTTCAGTGATAAAGCGTGCACTTCTTCGCGGCCACGGGTTTTCAGCCTCCGAAACAATTAATTTTTGCGATCGTATTTCAGGATGGTTGCGGCCATTATAGGAAGGGTCCGCTCTACGCCCTGACTGCACTCTGCATTCCGTCGTGGTTGCGAGAATCCCAATCTCCATATGCGGCGAGGACCTTGTTTCATAGTACAATCGCCGTGGTCAGCGCCGGATGTTCGGTGTGAGGAGGTATTATGAACACGCATCTCTGCAAATCGGCCATTTCCATAATTTTATGTATGCACTGGCTGATACCCCAGACATATCTTTTTGCACAATCCGAAAAAGAGGAATTCCGGCTGCTAAAGAATTACCGGGGTGAAGATTCAGGGTTATTCTCGGGTGTATTGGGAAGATTTCAGCCGAAATCGGTTTCGAAGCCGGTTCTGGAAAATTCCCCCAGGATTGACAGCCTGATTCAGGATGGAAATCTTCATCTGACCCTCGCCGATGCGCTGGCGCTGGCCTTGGAAAATAACCTCGATATAGCTGTGCAGCGCTACATTCCGGAGTACTCTCAGACGGATTTACTGCGAACCAAGGCGGGACAATCGCCTCGCGGTTTCACGGGCGGCGTGACGCCCGGAGGTCTGACATCGGGTGCTTTGGGTGCAGGCGTCAGCGGTTCCGGCACCGGTTCCGGCGTGGGAAGCGCCGGCGGTATTACAGGGGGCGGCGGCGCCATACAGGTCGGTTCCACAGGCAGCTTTGATCCCACGCTCAATGTGAATTTCAGCTATAACCGCGTTACCTCTCCGCTGAACACGAGCGTGGTGTCGGGCATTTATAATGTTGTCGGAAAGACAACGGCATTCTCAACCAGTTATGCGCAGCTTTTTTCGCCGGGCACGAGCTTCTCTCTGACGCTGAGCGGGCAGCGACAGAGCTCACCCCAGCGCAACCTCCTATACAATCCCGCCTCTGTGACTCGATTTGCGTTCGGCATAAACCAGCCGTTGCTGAACGGTTTTGGAAAGACGAATAACGAGCGCTACATCCTCGTTGCAAGAAACAACACCGGTGTAGCCGATGAGGTTTTCCGGCTCCAGGTGATTTCCGTGGTGGTTGCCGTTGAAAACGCTTATTGGGATTTGGCGGCTCTGCAGGAGAGTGTGAAAGTGGCGGAGCAGGCGCTGGCTGTAGCACGGCAGCTGTATAAAGATAATCAGATTCGGCTCGAGGTCGGCACCATGTCGCCGCTGGATGTGACTTCAGCGGAATCGGAAGTGGCTGCGCGGACCAGGGATTTGACGATTGCCACAACGAATCTGCAGTTGCAGGAAGCCACGCTCAAGAACATGCTGGTCAAAAGGGTCAGCCCGCAGCTGGATGCGGCAAGGGTGGTGATCAAAGACCCTATGCCGGAGCCGCGTCCATCGGACATTCCCGAACTTGATGCGGCGCTGGCTGCCGCAATGGAAGCCCGGCCGGAGCTGCGGCAGGCGGCTACCAATTTGAAAAACCAAGACATTTCCGTCCGCTTCACAGGGGACGCGTTGAAGCCGAGCCTTTCTGTCTTTGGTTTTTATGCGGGCGCGGGGTTGCAGGGAACCAGTGCGACTTCAAGCTCCGGACTGCTGGATGCTTTCGGGCAGACCTTTAAAGGCACGTATCCCGAATACGCGGGAGGCTTCAGCCTGAACATTCCCATTCGAAACCGTACGGCTCAGGCGGACAGTCTCCGTTCCCAGCTTGAAAGAAATCAGCTGCTCATCTCGCAGCAACGGTCGCGCAACACGATAGCGATGGAAGTGCGCAAAGCGATTATAGGATTGGAACAGGGGAAGGCGCAGTTGGAAGCGGCGCATCAGGCGGCTTTGCTGGCGCGGGAAATGTGGGAAGGAGAAAAGATCAAGCTGGAAGCCGGTGCGTCCACATCGTATCAGGTGATTCTCCGGGAGCGGGATTATACCAGCGCCCGCTATTCGGAGGTCAACGCAAGGGTGGCCTATGCAAAAGCGATGGTGGAGATGGACCGCGCAATCGGGGCGACGCTGAATCGAAACGGCATAGAGTATGACGATGCCTTGAGCGGCAAGCTGTCCAAGCTTCCCAAAACTCCGTTTGATGCGGACGGGAAGAGGGAGGGCCGATGATGCCGGTATCGCGCCGCTTAAAACCAAAGGAAGAGTCCGGGCCTTTGATTTGCAGGGCCGGTGTCCGTGTGCGCAGCCTGGGGGCATTGACGGCCATTCTCCTCGCCTGCTTTGCAGCGCCTGTTGCAGCTCCGCAGACGCCGCACGCACTTCCCGATTTGAGCCGGGATATCGAGTGGTTCCCGCGCGTATACAAGCCGTATAAAGAACAGAAGATTGCAACAATTGACCTGTCAAATACAGTAAGCCTTTCCGGGCTGGTGCAGGACGGGAAATTGCGGATATCCCTGAGCCGGCTGAAGACGGTGGTCCACGACAACAATCTCGACATTCTTTCCGCAAATAACGCTGCCCGATATGCCCAGACGGATCTTCTCAGAGTGAAGGGCGGCGGCGCTCCGCGCGGCGGCGCCGGCGTGTCCATTCCAAGCAGCCTTTTTTCAGGCGCAATCGGCGCCGGGTTGGGCGGCGCCGGCGGCCTTGGAGGATTCGGTGGAGTCGGCGGCATCACAGGCGGCGCCGGCCAGGTATTCGGCATCCCACGCGGAAGCTATGATCCCTCGTTATCGATTGGGTTCAGCGTGGATCGGAATCAAAGTCCGCTGAATTCCCTGGTTGTGTCCGGGCTGCCTGAAGTCACAACCAATTCTACGGCTCTCCAGACGCGCTACTCCCAAGCATTTACCACCGGCTCGAGCCTCAGCATCTCTTTCAATAATATGCGCCAGGAATCGACCCAGCAGTTCCTGCGGTTTAATCCCAATTTCGTGTCGCGCCTCTCCATCAGCCTCACCCAGCAACTTCTGAGCGGATTTGGCAGAGCGGTCGGTCGGCGTTTCCTGGATGTCGCGAAAAATGAAACGGAAATTGTGAAGGAAGTCGTGCGACTGCAGGTGAACACGACTTTGGCGCAGGCGCAGAGCCTGTACTGGGACCTTGTTGCAGCCCGCGAAAATGTCCAGGTCGCCGAGCAATCCCTGGCTGTCTCCCGGCGACTCCTCGCCGACAATAAAGCGCGCGAGGAAATTGGGACGGCCTCAGGTTTGGACGTGGTAACTGCGGAGTCGGAAGTAGCCGCCCGATTGAGAGACCTTGCAACTGCAAAAGCATTGCTGCAAATGCGCGAGGTCGATCTAAAGAACGCAATCAGCAGAGATGTCACTGAAATACCGCACTCGGTGCAGATTGAGCCGACAGATTCGTTGCCGGAGCCGACAGACAGCGACATTCCCGGAATTGATCAGGCCTTAGCAACGGCTTATGGTAATAGACCGGAGATCCGGCAGACAGAGGGCTTTATCCTTACCCAGGAGATTGCGATCAGATATGCAAAAGATACGCTGAAACCGAGCCTGCTCGTTTTTGCCAACTTCAACAGTTCGGGATTGTATGGCAATCGGACAATTCGGGACGCAAGCGGCATGCCGGTCGTCTATCCGGGGGGAATTTCCCAGGCGATGCGGCAGGTACGCAGCTGGAGTTTTCCGGAATATGCGGTGGGCTTCAGTTTTTCGCTCAATCTGCGGAACAGGACGGCCAAAGCGGATTTATATCGGGCGCAGCTCGAAAAGAAGCAGACGGAAACCGGTCTCCAGCGCACGCGCAATAGCATTGCACTTGAGGTGCGCAAGGCCCTGATCGGCCTAGTGCAGTCCAAAGCTCAGGTTGAAGCAGCCCGCAAGGCGGTGGAACTGAGCGGGCAGGCCCTGGCTGCCGAAGAAGCGAAGCTTCTGGAGGGATCGTCAATCCCTTATGAGGTAATCCGGCGCCAGCGCGATTTCCGATCGGCCCGGCTGGCGGAGATACAAGCGCGCACGGCTTATGCCAAAGCCCTGGTGGAACGGGACCGGGCATTGGGAATTCTTTCGAGCGCCGACTAAGCGATTTTTCGCGTCCTTGGCGCTTTAGCGGTTCATGGGCATCAACCGCTAAAGCGCCAAGGACGCCAGGAAGCTTGAAGTCTAGCCGATTTTTTCTCGCGACCTCAGCAATTTGTACCGTATGCCGTCCGCCAGAGCATAGTAGCTCGCTTCCAGAATATCCTCGGATACCCCGACCGTTGGCGAGGTTTCTTCGCCGTCGGTGTGCTGAATGTGGCCGCGCTCCTTGGCTCCCGTGCCCTGCGTGCCCTCGAGGACGCGCACCTTATAATCGGTAAGTTTAACGCCTCGAAGGGGTTCAAAGAATTGGTTCAGGGCGAGGCGGAGCGCCTGATCGAGGGCGTGTACCGGGCCGTCGCCTTCCGCGACCGTATGAACGGATTTGTCGCCCACGCGGATCTTAACGGTGGCTTCGGATCGGACTTCTCCGGTTCGATGCATATCCGTAATAACGCGAAAATTGTCGATGGCAAAGAACTCGCGTTCTCCATTCAGTGCTGTTTCCATGAGCACGCGCACCGATGCTTCGGCCGCTTCAAATTCATATCCCTGGTTTTCCAGCTTCTTTATCCGGTTCAGGGCGGGCCTGAGCTTTTCTTCGTGTTCTGCGATGTCCAGATTCATTTCCTGAGCTTTATACAACAGATTGCTTCTTCCGGACAGTTCGGATACGAGAACCCTGCGCGCGTTGCCGACGCTTTCCGGCGATACGTGTTCGTAGGTTGCGGCATCCCGGATTACGGCGCTGACATGGACGCCACCTTTATGGGCAAATGCGCTTTCACCGACGAAGGGCAGGTCTTTGCGGTGAGGCAGGTTCGCTATCTGGCTTATGAATTTAGAGGTGTTTGTGAGATATCTTAATCGTTCAGCCCCTACCGTTTTGTGTCCCATCTTCAATTCCAGATTCGGAATTATGGAACACAAATTTGCGTTGCCGCACCGTTCTCCGTACCCATTCATGGTTCCCTGAACATGAACGACGCCGCATTCCACTGCGGCCAGCGAATTAGCGACGGCAAGCTCGGAGTCATTGTGGCAATGGATTCCCAGGGGAAGCTTAATGACTGTTTGCACGCGCCGAATTGCATTCTGAATGTGGGATGGAAGAGAGCCGCCGTTGGTGTCGC
>CAZLHW010000131.1:0-5842 GCA_964559085.1 uncultured Acidobacteriota bacterium
GCGCTGCTGCGGCGACAGGGGATGCGGGGCCGGCGGATGGCGGCCGGATCAGGCTGTTTATCAGACAGACAACCACCGCCGATAATTGCAGGAGGGTCACCATTTTGAATTTGAAGCACCTGCGCGCGTCACAGACCGGAATTAATGCCTCAATTATTTCAGGGGCTGGCGTACGGCGAGGAGGGAGCGGAGAAATTCTGCCGGTGATTTTACCCCCGCTCCTTCGGCCACATTGCATGGAAACGAAGCACACATTCTCCCGAGCGGCGCCGCAATCGCGAACTTTTCATCCGCAGGCAAGCCTTTGGTCTCCGTATGGACAGCCGGCGTCCGCTCGAAAGCTTTTTCCGAGCTATCCATCCCGATCTTTTCCCGCCGCCGTCCCTATCCCACACTTATGCAATGCATAGGTCCGCCTTCGAGCCAAAGTTTTTTCAACGCCGCTTCCCCAACTCCATGCTTGTCGCGTTTCGCACAGTGTGCGAAAATGCGAGTCTTTCAATTACCCTAGGGAGCAGGACAGCGATGAGCACAAAAATTCCGGTGGGAGTCCTCGGCGCAACGGGCGCGGTAGGGCAAAAATTCATCAAATTACTGGAAGCGCACCCATGGTTTGAGGTGACGGAAGTCGCCGCCTCGGAAAGAACATCCGGAAAGTTATATGGAGACGCTGTTTCATGGAAGCAGGTCACGCCGATCCCGGAAGATGTCAAAGCGCTGGAAGTAAAGCAATGCAAGCCGGATCTGAAGTGCCGCATCGTCTTTTCGGGACTGGATGCCAATGTTGCGGGCCCGATCGAGGAGGACTTTGCGCGCGCCGGCTACATCGTTCTGAGCAACTCCAAGAACCACCGGCTGGATGAGGACGTCCCTCTGGTCATCCCCGAAGTCAATCCCGATCACCTGGGATTGATTCCGGTGCAGCGCAGAAACCGCCAGTCGAACGGATACATAGTCACCAATGCGAACTGCACCACCATGTTCCTGGCGATGGCTCTCGGGCCGATCCACAAGGCGTTTCAAATCGAAAAAGTTTTCATGGTTTCCATGCAGGCGATATCGGGAGCGGGATACCCCGGAGTTCCTTCGCTGGACATCCTCGGCAACGTCATCCCCTATATCAGCGGCGAGGAAGAAAAGGTTGAAATAGAAACGCGAAAGATTCTTGGAACCTTCAACGGCAGGACGATCGACCTGGCCGATTTCGCGGTGAGCGCGCACTGCAACCGCGTTCCAGTCGAAGACGGACACACCGAGTCCGTTTCCATTAAACTCGCCAGGAAGACCTCGCCGGCCGAGATCGCAGACCTGCTGCGACATTACGCCGGGGTGCCGCAGCAACTGAATCTGCCGAGCGCACCGGAGAAACCCTATATCGTTATGGATGCGCAGGACCGGCCGCAGCCTCGATTCGATGTGAACCTCGGCAAAGGCATGGCTACCTGCGTCGGCCGCATCCGGCCGTGCTCGATATTTGATTTCAAACTCACATTGATGGGCCACAACACAGTCCGCGGAGCGGCAGGGGCTTCCATCCTGAACGCGGAACTGCTCAAAGCTCGGGGGCTTCTGGAATAAACTATGATTGTCTGCAAATTTGGCGGCACATCCGTTCAGGACGCGGAAGCGATGACGCGACTGGCCCGCATCATCGGCGCCCGACGCGAACGGCAGCCTATCGTCGTCGCTTCCGCCATGGGCAAAACCACCAATCTATTGCTGGAAGCGGCAAAGACAGCCGCCGCCGGGAAGCGGCAGGATGCGCTGGATCTGCTCACAAAAATCAAGGAGAAGCATTTCAAAGAAGCGCAGAAGATGGGAATAGCCGTCACCGACGACTGGGTGTCCGAAACGCTTCATTCCTACTTTAAGGAACTGCGCGATTTGATCAAAGGGCTTTCCGCACTTGGAGAGCTTACACCGCGGGTTTCGGATGCCATCTCCGGCTACGGCGAGCGACTTTCCACCGTGATTCTGACACAGGTGCTGGAAAATAACGGAATGCCGGCGCAGCTTATGGACGCGCGTGAATGCATTCTCACAGATGACAATTTAACGAAGGCATCGGTTCTCTTCGACCTCACGGATCCGGCCATTGTGGAGCATCTGACCCCTGTCCTTAAAAAGGGGAAAATACCCGTATTCCAGGGCTTCATCGGCCGCACCGTCAACGGAGCGCCGACCACGATCGGGCGCGGCGGTTCAGATTACACGGCCGCTATCGTGGGAGCGGCGCTGGAAGTTGAGGACATTCAGATCTGGACCGACGTGGATGGAATCATGACCACCGATCCGCGAATGGTGAAAGAAGCGCGCCGGATCCGATCCATCTCGTTTGATGAAGCCGCCGAACTCGCCTATTTCGGTGCAAAGGTTTTGCACCCGGCCACCATTGTGCCCGCGGTCCGAAAGAATATCCCCGTCCATGTGCTCAACAGCTACAAACCGGAACAGGAGGGCACCACCATCACGGAAAAAGCTCCGCCCTGCAGGAATCCCGTCAAAGCGATCGCATTTAAAAGCGGGATTACGGTCGTCAATGTGACCTCCACGCGGATGTTGATGGCCTACGGCTTTCTCAAGAAGATCTTTGAGATCTTTGAACACTACAAGGTTCCCGTCGACGTGGTTTCCACCTCGGAAGTCTCCGTTTCGCTGACGGTGGATGAAACCTCCAATTTGTGGGACATTGTTACGGATCTGAAGAAAATCGGGGAAGTCAACGTCGAAGGGTCCAAGTCCATCGTATGTTGCGGCGGCGATAACCTCCGGAATATTCCCGGCGTGCCGCACATCGCCTTCGGCGCCCTGCAGGATCTGAAAATTCAGATGATTTCCCAGGGAGCTTCGGCTATCAACATCACATTCGTCATCGACGACGACCGGCTCCCGGAAGCCGTGAGAGGTCTGCACGACGCGTTTTTCTCAAAAGTCGATCCCAGTGTTTTTGTGTAACGGGATCGCACAAGCCTGCGTTGCACTATAATCTTGTCCGTGGGAGGCCTGCCATGAGAATCGCACTGCTGGGTTACGGGAAGATGGGCAAATTGATTGAATCGATTGCCCTGCGTGAAGGCTGGGAGGTTGATCCCAAGCTGGATATTCCTGAGAATGCCGAAGGAAGCGGCATTACGGCCGCTTCAATGGACGGAGTGGACGTCGCCATCGAATTCAGCCAGCCCGAATCCGTCGTAAGCAACATCGAAGCGCTCGCCCGCGTGGGCGTCAATGTCGTCGTCGGCACGACAGGTTGGTCGGATCAGCGCGCGAAAGTGGAAAGCATTGTGCGCGACGCGGGTATCGGATTGATTCACGGCGCCAATTTCTCGCTGGGAATGAATCTTTTCTTTGAAATTGTCGGTTATGCGTCCCGCCTGGTCGGCATGCTGCCGCAATACGATGCGTATCTGTCCGAAGAACATCATCGCGCGAAAAAGGACGCGCCCTCCGGCACTGCGCTGAATCTGCTCGACCTGATGCGGCCGCACCTGAGCAACCCCAATCCCAGCGTCGCCTGTGTGCGCGCCGGCTGGATCCCCGGAACGCACGTCGTAGGATTCGACAGCGAAGCCGACACCATCACGCTCGAGCATCGGGCGCGCAGCCGCCAGGGCTTCGCGGAAGGAGCCGTGCTGGCGGCAAGATGGATCGCAGGAAAAAAGGGATTTTACGATTTCAGACAGGTATTTCGCGAAATCGTGGGAATAAAATAGATTCGAGATTCGAAATACTCGGCCTTAAATCTCGAATCTCAAATCTCGAATCTCGAATCATTATTGAGAGGCTGCTATGGCAAATCTTGAGGGGCTTAAAGGCTGCGGCACCGCTTTGATTACACCGTTTCTTGCAAACGGCAAGGTGGATGAAAAGGCGCTTGCCTCGCTCGTAAACTGGCAAATTCAGGAAGGAATCCACTTTCTCGTACCGTGCGGCACAACGGGGGAAAGCCCGACGCTGCAGCACGAGGAGCATCTCGCCGTAGTCGACATCACGGTAAAAACTGCGGCGGGCCGCGTCCCGGTTATAGCGGGAGCCGGCGGAAATGATACGCTTAAAATCATAGCCCTCATCGCGGAACTCAAGTCGCTGGGCGTGGATGGAATCCTGTCGGTTTCCCCTTATTACAATAAGCCGACACAGGAAGGCATCTACCAGCACTTCCGGGCAATCGCCGAATCGACAGACCTGCCAATCATCGTCTACAACGTCCCCGGAAGAACCGGATCCAACATACTGCCCGACACGCTTCTGCGTCTGGCCGAAATACCCAATATCGCGGGAGTAAAAGAAGCGAGCGGGGACATTTCCCAGATCGGCGAAATCTGCACGAAGGCGCCGGCGCGGTTTCGCATTCTTTCCGGCGACGATTCGCTGACGCTGCCGGTTATCGCGCTGGGGGGGCACGGCATCATTTCCGTCGCTTCGAACGAAGCTCCGGCGATGATGTCCAGGTTCACGGCCGCCTGTCTCGAGGGACGTTGGGACGAGGCCCGCAACTGGAACAGAAAACTCTATCCTCTCATGAAGATCAACTTTGTAGAAACCAGCCCGATCCCCGTGAAAGCCGCTCTGGCCATGATGGGTAAAATTGAGGAAGTGTACCGGCTGCCTCTCGTCAGGATTTCGGAGGGCGCCCGCGCCAAGGTTGCCTCGGTACTCTCAAATCTCGGCCTGGTTTAAGGAAGGGATAAAGGGGTAAAGGGAAAAAACAAAAATTGTATCATTAAAGAACGAGTTGTTTTGTTCCTTTGCCCCTTTATCCCTGGTATGGACTCGCTATCAGGCAATAATAAACGGAGGAGGCGTGGCATTTATTTACCCATTTAAAGGATTCCGGTACAACAAATCGGTTGTCGGCTCCATCAACAACGTTGTCACGCAGCCCTACGACAAAACGACGCCCTCCATGCAGGACGCGTATTATCGGCGGTCCCCCTACAATGTCATCCGCATCACCCTGAATCTTGAAAGGAATGAGGATTCCGGAACCAATTACGCGGATGCGGGCTCGACCTTCCGGCAGTGGATTGCCGCAAAGGTCCTGGAGCAGGACCGCGACCCGTCTATTTACGCATACTATCAGGAATATGCCGTCGATGGAGCCGCGAAGCTGCAGCGAGGATTCATTGCCTTGCTCGATCTTAAAAAATCGGCCTCGAGCATCATTCCGCATGAACAGACTCTGGCGGCGCCCAAACAGGACCGGCTCCAGCTCCTGCGCAGTCTGGAAGGCAATGAAGATCTTATCTACATGCTTTATTCCGATGAGACGCTTGCCGTCAACCAGGTCACGGATCGGTGTATTGCCGGAAAAGAGCCCGATATCGAGGCCGCCGATGAATACGGCACCCGCCACCGTCTTTGGGCGATTTCCGATCCCGAGGCGATTGCGGCCATACAGTCGGCCATGCATTCGCGCGACCTCTATATCGCGGACGGACACCATCGATTTGAAACGTCCGTCAATTTCATGAAGGAATGCGAACAGCGGAATTGGAAACCGGCCGGCGTGGAATCCTTTGACAAGCGCATGGTGGCCTGTTTCAACATCATGGACGGAGTAACCATTCTGCCGACGCACCGGCTGGTTCGCGATCTTGCCGCGTTTGACACCCCGTCATTGCTGGCCGCCGCCGAAGAGCATTTTAATATTGAGCCGCTCTCTTCGGCGCCGGAGCTTTGGAAGAAAATGAAAGAGCTGCAGTCCGAGCATGTCTTTGGTTTCTATCCGGCGGATCTCCGAAAGTTTTATCTGTTGCGGTTAAAATCCGACGCCCCGGAAGCAGGCGATGAGGTGCGCGGGCTGGACGTCAGCATTCTTCACAACTTGCTTCTGGAGCGC
>CAZLHW010000131.1:5852-9203 GCA_964559085.1 uncultured Acidobacteriota bacterium
GCTGCCTTGGAATTGATGCGAACAAGCTGGCAGCCCAGTCTCACGTGGACTATGAGCGCGAGCGCGAGAACTGCATCCGCCTGGTTGACTCAGGGAACTATCAGGCCGCTTTCTTTCTGAATCCCACGACGGCGGAGCAGATGCAGCGCATTGCATCGCGGGGCCAGCGTATGCCGCAGAAGTCCACCGACTTTTACCCGAAGCTGCTTACCGGCCTGGTCTTCATGAAGATGCAAATCGACAAGGGCTAGCGGGCCGCAACAATTCAACGGCGATTCTTCGCGTTCTTTGCGACCTGGGAGGGTGTCCGATTTGGAGTGGTTCCATGCGCGAGCAAACGGGATTGGTTTCACTGTTCCGGCGTACCGCATCCAAGGGCATCGATTTTTTCAGGCTGACGAAACCGATGCTCCTGTCTCTGGTTCTGTTTACCACACTTGTCGGATTCTATGCCGGAGTTCGCGGCCCTCTTCCGGCGGGTCTTCTGCTGCACACGATTCTCGGAACGGCCCTGGTGGCGGGAGGCGCAACCGCTTTCAACATGTACAGAGAAAGAGCCTTGGACGCGCTGATGCAGCGTACGGCGTTGCGCCCTCTGGCAACCGGACGTCTGGCTTCCGGCCAGGCTCGGATATTTGCGCTCGCGATCTCGTCAGGCGGCTTCCTCTATCTTTTCCTGTTTGTAAATCACCTTGCCGGCCTGCTCTCCGCCATTACATTCGCCTGTTATATTTTCCTGTACACGCCGCTGAAGACAAAAACCTGGCTGAGCACATTTGTCGGCGCGGTTCCCGGCGCCCTTCCGATAATACTTGGATGGGCCGCCGCCACTGCGTCCATTTCGTGGAGCGCCTGCCTCCTTTTCATGCTCGTGTTTTTCTGGCAGATCCCCCACTTTTTGGCCATCGGCTGGCTGCATCGCGACGATTATGTAAGGGCGGCGCTTCCCGTTATGCCGGCGATAGACTGCGACGGTCGAAAGACGAGCCTGCTGGCGCTCGGATTTATTGCAGCGCTGCTGTTTCTCTCCCTCCTCCCCTTTTTTGCGGGGCTTGCCGGACCGGCCTATGCCGCGGGCGCTGTTCTGCTCGGAGTGATGTTTCTGGCTTGCGCCTTTCACTTCGCGCGGCAACGCACGGCAATCGCCGCCCGCAGGCTTTTCACGGCATCCGCCATCTACCTCCCCCTGCTCCTTATCCTCCTGGCTTTGAACAAATCCGCACTTTAGTTGCGCGGAGCAGCTCAAGGGAATTGCTGACGGACTCCTCTCCTGATATTCTAAGCATCCATAGCATTCCGGAAGAGAGGACGCCGTAGTCTGAAGCATCGATGCTCCGGTTCCTATCCCCGGGGAAAATGGATCCAGGCTTATCATTTGCGGAGAGCCTCGGACATGAACAATTTGGAGCTGAGGAAGACGGCGCTCAACAAAATCCACCGGCAATTGGGAGCCCGCATGGTGCCGTTTGCCGGGTGGGAGATGCCCGTTCAGTATGCCGGGCCGATACCGGAGCATATGGCGGTCCGGACGCGGGCCGGCATTTTCGATGTCAGCCACATGGGCGAGATTGAGGTTAAAGGCCCGAATGCAGCGGAGAGCCTCCAGAAGATCACGTGCAACGATATCCGCACGCTGGCCGTTTCCCAATGCCAGTACTCCGTTCTGACGACGCCCAAAGGGACTTTCGTCGATGACATCGTGATCTATCGGTTGGAGCCCGATCACTTTTTTATCTGCGTCAATGCTTCGAATCAGGAAAAGGATTTTCTCTGGATCCGTGAAAATGTTTTCTCGAATACCGAAGTGATTTTCCGCAGCGACGATTTTGCGCAAATTTCCGTTCAGGGCCCGCGTGCGCCGGCCATACTCGAACCGCTGACGGACATCCCGCTCGCCGGCATCAAAAACTACTGGTTCGAGCGCGGGACCTTTGCCGGCGTGGAAGCCATCGTTTCGCGCACGGGGTATACCGGCGAAGACGGCTATGAAATCTACTGCCATCCCTCCAAGGCAGAATCGGTGTGGATGCAAATTATGGAATCCGGCAAACCCCTCGGGCTGGAACCTGCCGGCTTGGCGGCCCGCAACACGCTTCGATTGGAAGCAAGGATGCTGCTCTATGGAAACGATATGGACGAGACAACGTCGGTCCTTGAAGCCGATCTCGCCCGTATCTGCAAACTCGGGAAGGGATACTTTATCGGACGCGAGGCACTCCTCCGCCAGTCCCGGACAGGCCTGAATCGCATTCTGGCCGGATTCGAAATGGTGGATCGGGGGATTGCCCGGGATCGATATGCGATAGAAATCGACGGCCTCGCCGCAGGGACCGTCACCAGCGGCAGCCCCGCCCCGTTTTTAAAAAAGAATATCGGACTTGCGTATCTTCCGGTTGCCCGCGCCGCCGTGGGAACGCAATTTGATGTGATTATTCGTGGAAAACCGGCGAAAGCTCAAGTCGTTCCAACACCGTTTTACAGGAGAGCCGCCTCGAAATAGCTTTATTGTAAAACCAGATTATTGCGGAAGGAGATCGAATGTATTCCGAAGACAATCTCTACACCAAGGATCACGAATGGATACGGGTTCAAGACAATATCGGAACAATCGGGATAACGGATTACGCCCAGCATGAATTGGGAGATGTCGTGTATGTCGATCTTCCCGAGGTCGGCGATACCTTCGAAGCGAACGAACCCTTCGGCTCGGTCGAATCGGTCAAAGCCGTCTCGGAAGTATTCTGTCCTGTAAGCGGCGAAATCGTGGAAGTCAATACAAAGCTGGAAGAGAGTCCGGAATTGATTAATCAGTCGCCGCACGACCAGGCCTGGATGATCAAGATCCGCCTGTCGAATCCCAATGAGCTCAAAGAACTCCTCAGCGCCCAAGCCTACGAGGAGTATCTCCAGGAACAGGCGGAAAGCTAGGAGGCAGGGGCCGTCGGCGGCAGCATGCGGAGTGACCGCGGGTGCGTCCCCCAAGGGATTCTGAAACCGACGACTATGGACAGCCGACTTGACTGTCGCGCGGTGCCGATACAAAATACGGCGACCCTGCGGCGGTACCAGGCCGCAGGGACTGAAGGAGGTCCGTCAGGATATGGCCGAGAAAGTGGAAGAAGGGGGAACAACGGAGGGAGAAAAAAAGAAAAATAGATTGGGCAAGGCCGCAAAGGTTTCCCTGGGAGTGCTCGGAGGATTGAGCTTGCTGATGGGATACATCAGCGCAGCCGGGATGGAGGAATCCGAGCGCGAGGCCGAGGCGCGCAAGCCTATTGATGATTTCTTTTCCGCCCTTAACGCCCGTGATATCGAAGGCTGCAGGCGCCCCCTCCACTATCCGATTATACA
>CAZLHW010000132.1:0-9180 GCA_964559085.1 uncultured Acidobacteriota bacterium
AGATGCCGCCGGCGCTGATCTGGTTCTTAGCGTTAACTCCCGCAATATGGAGTTAGCCCGCCGCCTCCGAAGCAGGGTCGTTGTTATTCCGGATCCCGACCAGGGCGCAGATTCGCTGGAACGCAACATCCTCCAATTGCAGGATTGGGGCATCCCCTATATCATCGATCCCATCCTGAATCCGATCGGTTTTGGATTCACCGAATCCATCGGCGGCTATATCGAGATGCGCCGCAAATATCCGCATGCGGAAATGCTCATGGGGTTGGGAAACCTGACTGAATTGACGGCGGCGGACTCAACGGGAATCACCGCCGCCATGGCCGGCATTATCGCCGAATTGAATATCGACTATGTTCTGACGACCGAGGTTGTGTGCTGGGCTCGCGGGGCCGTGCGAGAACTCGATCTTGCCCGCAGGCTGATGCATCACGCCTGCCTGCACAAAACGCTTCCCAAGCGCTTGGATGACGGGCTTGTTACCGTCAAGGATCCGCCGTTTGAATGCTACTCAGAAGACGAACTGCGGGCTATGCACGCAAAAATCCGAGACCGCAACTACCGCATTTTTGCCGAGGGTGCTTCCATTTACGTGTTCAACAACAGAATATTTATTAAAGATACCGACATCCGCGCCATTTTTGACCGGCTCGAGGTTCGGGATGCCGCACAGGCGTTTTATCTGGGAAAGGAACTGCAGAAGGCCCAGACCGCAATCCAGCTGGGCAAACGGTACGTGCAGGAAGAAGAGCTGCGATGGGGCTATATAAACAGGAGTCCCCGGTTCCCGGTTTCCGGTTAGGCTTCAATGCAGCCGGCAACGCGGGGAACCCGGAACCGGGAACTCATGATTGTTGAAACCATTTTTTCGACACTGGATGAAAAGGGTCTCCCCAACTTCGCTCCCATGGGCATTGTCTGGGGAGAGGAACAGGTAGTCGTCCGCCCCTACCGCGCTACCCGGACTTTTCGCAACCTGCTGTTAAGCGGATATGGCGTTGCCAATATATCGGATGATGCAGCAGCCTTTGTGAAATGTGGCCTCTTGGACGCGCTTCTCCCCCATTTCCCGGCTGCCCGCGTGCCGGGAGTTGTTTTTCGCGGATGCTGCTTTTGGCTGGAATTAAGCGTACTGGAGCAGGGCGGATCGATGGAGCGGGCGGAATTCAGATGCCGGATTGAATATAGGGGGCGGCAGCGGGATTTTATCGGATTTTGCAGGGCCGGAAGCGCTGTCCTTGAAGCTGCCATTCTGGCAACGCGTCTCCCTTTCTGTGATCGCGCCAAGGTTGGGGAAGACTTAAAGCGTTACATGAATATTGTTGATAAAACCGGCGGTCATCGAGAAAAAGAAGCCATGATTCTGATACAAGACTACATTCGGAAATGGGAGGGTTAATGATTGAAGTCCAGACCTGTGCGCGCCGTCACCTGGGCTTGCTGGACAACAATGGCGGGCAGGGCCGATTATACGGAAGCATCGGGTTGGCGGTAACCCATCCTCATCTGATTCTGCGGGCTGAACCGGCCAAAGATCTGCATGTGGAAGGACTGGAAGCAGAGCGGATTACCACCTATGCACAGCGATTTATCAGCCGCTATAACCAACCCAAAGGTGCCCGTTTGAATCTGGTTACAGGCATTCCCGCCCATGTTGGCCTGGGATCCGGAACGCAACTGGGTATAGCGGTGGGAGCCGCTTTAGCCCGGCTGGCGGGTTTGCCTCTCGGCGTTCCGGAGATCGCGATGGCCGTCGGGCGCGGAAGGCACTCGGGAATTGGGATTGCCACGTTTCAGCACGGAGGTTTTGTACTGGACGGAGGACACCGGCTGGTAAATTCCGTCTCTGCCACCGGTGTTCCATCCCGGGAAATAGCAACGGACAGCGTGCCACCGCTGCTGTTCCATCATCCCATGCCCAAGCATTGGTACTTTGTGGTTGTTATTCCGGAATTGGGACAGGGCTTCAGCGGGGCCAAAGAACAAAGCGCATTTCTGGAACTGCCCATTGCTCCGGCCGAAGTCGTTGAAAAAATCAGCTGGATCCTGTTGATGAAAATGCTTCCGGCTCTGGTTGAGGATGATATCGGCAATTTTGGGAGGGCCCTGACCGCCATCCAGAATATGGTGGGCGACTGTTTTGCCTCTGTTCAGGGCGGGCGCTTTGCCGCTCCTGCTCTGGAAAGAATCGTCGGTTTTCTCCTTGAAAATGGAGCCGCCGGCGCGGGGCAGAGTTCGTGGGGACCAACCGTTTATGGTCTGGTTGATGGAGAAGCGAGGGCGCGAAAGCTGGTCCAGGACGTACGCGCCTATCTGGCCGGCTTTGGCGGAGGCAGCCTGTATTGTGTTCAGGCGCAAAATCGGGGCGCGCAGATACGGTCTTTTCGGGGGTAGGGGCATGAAAAAGATTCTCATCCAGCTGGATAGCGATAAATTTGCGAGTGCTTTTGATGCAATCGTTGCCTACGATGCCGGCGCCGATAGTGTGCAGAGCTACGGAGGCGTAAGCCCGGCCGATGTGAGAGGCCTGATCCTCGGTGCGTTCTTTACCCGGGGTATCTCCGACCTTAAAAACCTTGCCGTCTGGATCGGCGGTTCCGATGTAGAGGCGGGGGAGAAAATTCTGACGGAAGCGCGATCGGCATTCTTTGGCCCTTTCAAAATTTCGCTGATGCTTGATTCCAACGGCTGCAACACAACAGCTTCTACCGCGATAGCCAAACTGGCGCGGCAACCCGCGCTGAAGGAAAAGAACGCTCTCGTAATCGGGCCCGGCCCTGTTGGTTTGCGCGCGGCCTTGCTGCTGGCGGCCGAGGGATGCCGCGTTCGGCTTGTGTCCATCCCGCCCCGGCTGTTAGGGGACCGGTTCAATCCAGCTCTGGCGCAGCGCACCCTGGCCAGCGGATTGAGGGCCGCGGAAGCATTTTCCAAAAGCACGGCCGCGGCTAACGGCGGCGTTGTAGAGGTGTCCGATATCCCGGGCCATTCTGCGCTGGAAACCGTGCTGGATCCGGCGGAGATAGTGGTTGCCGCCGGCCCTGCAGGCCTGCGCTTGCTTTCGCGCGACGCATGGGCCGCAAGACCTAATCTGAAATGGCTGCTGGATTTTAATTTGACGGAACCTCTGGGGATTGAAGGCATCAAGCCGGACGACGACTTTGCTGCATACGACGGCGCCCGGGCTCTGGGAGCGCTGGCAATCGGCAATCCCAAGATGAAGGTTCACAAGGCATGTATCGAAAAGTTATTCGAACGCAACGATCTTGTGTTGGACGCCGAGGGAGTCTACGCAATCGCCAGAAAGATCCTATAGGGCGGCGCGGGATGCGAGAGGCGAAGCGGGCTGAAATAGATCGCCGATGAAGATACTTGTCGCGGGAATCAGTGTGCGGGCAATGGTTGAGTCCGCAGTTCGCAGCGGCTATCCCGTCCTTGCATTGGATGCCTTTGGGGATCAGGATCTCCGAAGAGCGGCGGAATCGCATTCGCTGCACCATGATTTCCAGTCTCCATACAGTGCCCAGGCGCTTGAAAAAGCCTGCCGAACATTAAACTATGATGCGATTGCCTACACCTCCAACCTGGAAAATCATCCGGACATCCTTCAGCGCATGGCCGGAGGCCGACCCATAATAGGCAATTCGCCTGAAGCGGTCCGATCCGCGCGGTCCTTGGCGCTCCTCTTCCCGAAACTCGGAGTTGCGGGATTTTCAGTCCCCTTGACCCATATAGACAGTGAGGCCTGTCCGGCGGATCCCGGGCGCCGTTGGTTGGTCAAACCTGTTTGGAGCGGTGGAGGAAAAAGCGTACGTTTTTGGCCTGCAGCCGAAGCGCCGCGCATTCCCCATATCCTTCAGGAATACATACCAGGGAAATCCTGTTCGGCCTCATTTGTGGCGAACGGCCGTGATTGTGTGGTTATCGGCGTTACGCTGCAGCTGATCGGCATGGAGCAATTCGGCTCGAAAGGATTCCAGTATTGCGGTAATATTCTGCCTTTGCCGGACAGCCTCCATCCGGAGAAGGGCCCGAAAATTCTGGAGCAGGTCCGCCGGTTGGCGGCATTTCTGACCCGCGAACTCGGGCTGGCAGGGGTGAATGGAATCGACTTCATCCTCAACGGCGACCGGGTGATTCTCGTCGAAATCAATCCGCGCTATTCGGCCTCAATGGAATTGATGGAACGGGCATACGGATTGCCGATATTCAAACTGCATGTCCAGGCGGTTTTGGACGGAACGCTCCCGGAATTCAGACTGGAATCGAGGCAAGGCGCGACGGGATTTTTCGGTAAAGCAATCGTGTACGCTGCAATGGATGCGACGGCGCCCGACACGCGCCGATGGTTTGGCGGGAACATACGAGATATTCCATTGCCGGGGGAACGGTTTTACCCCCATAATCCTGTCTGTACGGTTTTGGCGAACCAGCCGACCTGTGAAAAAACCCTGGCGGAGCTGATCTGCCGGGCAGCCTGGATCAAAGAACAAATATTAAGAGAGCCTCGGGTCGGGATTTGAAGAAGCGCTCGACAGCCTGTCGCAAAGGGCAAAGGAGCTTGGCTGCATGTTGAGAATTATCAATGGAGAAGTCTACGATCCCGCCAACAACATCAACGGCGAGGTGCGCGACATCTGCGTCGAAGGCGGAAAGATTGTGGAAGCTGCCTGCGGGGGAAAGACCATCGACGCTGCTGGAATGGTCGTCATGCCCGGCGGCATTGACATGCATGCCCATATAGCCGGTCCCAAGGTGAATGCGGCCCGCAAAATGCGTCCCGAAGATCATCGGATGGATCCTCATCCGCGCACGGAGCGGACGCGTTCAGGCGTCGGGAGAACGATCCCTTCCACTTATGCCACAGGATATCGCTATGCGGCAATGGGGTATACCACGGCTTTTGACGCCGCCGTTCCGCCTCTGGGAGCGCGGCACGCGCACGAAGAGTTCATGGATACACCGATGGTGGACAAAGGCTTCTTTGTGCTGATGGGAAACAACGAATTCATCATGCAGCAGATCGCCGCCGGCGAACGCGAAAGGATGAATCATTTTGTCGCTTGGCTTCTTCATGCGGCAAAAAGCTATGCGGTCAAACTCGTGAATCCCGGCGGTGTTGAACTGTGGAAATTTCGGGGCAACGCGCACGGATTGGATGACGAGGTGAGCGGCTTCGGAGTCACGCCGAGGCGGATTATTCAATCGCTTGCGGAGGCGAGCATGGATCTGCGCTTGCCCCACGCCGTCCATATACACTGCAACAATCTGGGCATTGCCGGAAACTGGGAAACCACGCTGGAAACCATGAAAGCCCTGGATGGAAGGAACGGGCATCTGGCGCATATCCAATTTCACAGCTACGGCAGCAATCCCCGCGGGCTTTTTACATCGCGCGTGCCCGAACTTGCCGAGTATGTCAACACCCACCCGAATCTGACAGTGGATGTCGGACAGGTGATGTTCGGGGATACCACTTCAATGACGGGCGACGGTCCCCTGGCTTATAGGCTCCACCAGATCGGCGGGCGCAAATGGATGAATGTGGATGTGGAGAATGAAGCCGGCTGCGGTATTGTGCCGGTGGAATACAAGGCCGGCAGCCCTGTTCACACGACGCAATGGGCCATCGGCCTGGAATGGTTTCTGCTGGTGCAGGATCCCTGGCGCCTTGCCCTTTCCACGGACCATCCCAACGGTTCCTCGTTTGCCGCCTACCCGCGCATCATTCATCTGCTCATGAACCGTGAATACCGAAGGGAGATGATGAAAAAGGCGCATCCCAAAGCGATTGCAGGTACAACACTCCCCGATCTTGACAGGGAATATTCCCTGTTTGATATTGCCGTCATCACGCGGGCGGCGCCCGCACGCATCCTGGGATTAAGAAACAAAGGCCACCTTGGCCCCGGGGCCGATGCCGATATCACTATTTACGACAATCAGGAGGACAGGGAGCAGATGTTCGCCTTCCCCCGCTATGTAATCAAAGACGGCGAGGTGGTGATCGAGGAGGGGCAGATTCGCAAGGAAATCTTCGGCCGTACCCTGTACGTTTCTCCGAAATATGATCCGGCGATAGAAAAACACATTCGGGAATTTTTCGACAAGTACTACACGATTGAATTCGAAAATTATCCTGTTCAACTGGAACACTATGTGCCGCGACCTCACGAAGTCGCGACATTTTCATAAATAGAGTCATGCCCGTTTCCCGTTCCCCGTTGGGATTGAAGGGGAAAACGGAAAACCGGCAAGCGGGACCCTTTTTTTATGATGCGTTATGTGAACGGCGTAGAGATCGAAGACACCTTTGCCGAAGCCTTCGCCATGTGGGGTGCGCGCGTGATTATCACGGCCGCAAATAAGAAATGGGCCCGGGAGGCGGCGGTACAGATGACGGGATTTGCGACCTCCGTTATTGCCTGCGGATGCGAAGCCGGAATTGAAGGTGATGTGACGGATACTCCCGACGGCAGACCGGGAGTGAGCGTGCTGGTGTTCACGATGGGCAAAGAAGGACTTGTGCGCCAGCTGCTCAATCGCATCGGGCAGTGCGTCCTTACCTGCGCAACCACCGCCTGCTTCAATGGATTGCGCGGACAGGAGCAGGTTGCCATCGGCGGCCAACTGCGCTTCTTCGGGGACGGGTATCAGAGCAGCAAACTCATAGGCGGGCTGCGGTACTGGCGCATTCCTGTCATGGAAGGCGAGTTTCTGGTTGAACACGAATTCGGCGTGCAGCCTGCCATCGGCGGCGGGAATTTTCTGATTCTGGGCTGCGATCAATCTGCGGCGCTGAAAGCGGCGGAGGCGGCGGTGGAAGCCATGCAGGGCGTGCCCGGCATTATCCTGCCGTTTCCAGGCGGCATCGTCCGCGGCGGCAGCAAGGTAGGCTCCAAATATAAGTTCCTGAGAGCTTCTACAAACGACGCGTATTGCCCGACCCTCAAGGGCGTGGTCGACTCATGCTTGCCCCCTGATGTTCATTCCGTTTATGAGATTGTGATTGACGGGCTGGACGTTGCCGCGATAGAGCAAGCGACGCGCGCAGGGATCCGGGCCGCCTGCCTTCCCGGCATCCGTAGAATTTCTGCGGGGAATTATGGCGGCAATCTCGGCAAGTTCAAATTCCGGCTGCACGAAATTCTGGGTGCCGACCCCGCTGCCTGAAGGTGTTGCAGAAGCGTCCGCCGGAAGAAAGGAAAACGACGGGTATATGACCAGCCTGAACCTGCGCGCGGTTTCCATTGTCCGACACATGATCGAAGAGTGCGATGCGCTCGGTCTGCGCGTCCTCCAGTTGAAGAATGGTGCCACGGTTGTCGACGCCGGCATTCGGGCGTCCGGCAGTTTCGAAGCCGGACGCCTGTTTGCCTGCGCCTGCCTCGGCGGGCTCGGCCAGGTTCAACTGACGCACCGGAGCCTTGATTCAGGCTTGTGGCTTCCTTTCGTGGACGTTCATGCCCAGAGCCCGCATCTTGCCTGCATGGCCTCGCAGTATGCCGGCTGGGCCGTCAAAGTAGGCGGATTTTTTGCAATCGGCTCCGGACCGGCGCGGGCTCTGTATGCAAACGAGGAGATTTTTCGGAAGCTGGATTACAGGGAGAAATGCGAAACGGCGGTCCTGATGTTGGAGGGGCGCACCTTGCCGGACGAGGCTGTGGCCGGATTCGTTGCGGAGAAATGCGGCGTGCAGACGCATCGGCTGATTCTGGCAATCGCCCCGACTGCGTCGCTTGTGGGAGCTGTCCAGGTGGCGGCCCGCTCTGCGGAAACATGCATGCACAAGATGTCCGAGCTTGGTTTTGATGTGCGCCGCATTACGGCAATTTCCGGCCAATGCCCGCTGGCGCCGGTAGCGGCAGAGGACGTGCGGGCCATTGGCCGCACCAACGACGCCATTCTGTATGGAAGCCGGGTTTTCCTTGTTGTGCGGGCGGATGACAAGGAATTGGAGGATTTGATCGAAAAGATTCCATCCTCAAGCTCCCGCGATTATGGAACGCCCTTTTTCGATCTTTTCCGGCGCTGTAACGGCGATTTTTATCGGATGGACCGGATGCTTTTCAGTCCCGCATGCGTGGAAATCAACAACCTGGAATCGGGAAGGACATTCCGGGCGGGCCGCCTCAATCTGCCTCTCCTGCAGGCTTCATTATTGGAAGGCTGACGCATGCCCGCAAGGATCGGAATTTTGTCCTCTCAACGCGGCTATCATGTGCTGGCGCTGGAGGACTCTATCCGTCGCAACGGCGGAGAGCCGGTATTTTTTCCGATTGTAAAACTCGCCGGCTGGATCGGCGCCGGTCCGGCGCTGCATGTTCGCGGAGAAATTCTGGAGGAATGCGGTGCCGTCCTGGTGCGCACAATCCCGTCCGGATCTCTGGAACAGATCATTTTCCGCATGGATGCGTTGCACCGTCTGGAAAAACTGGGCGTACGGGTTGTCAACCCGGCTGCGGCCATCGAGCGCACCGTGGATAAATACTACACTTCCTTTCTCCTGGCAGATGCCGGAATTCCTACCCCGCGCACGCTGGTAGCCGAGGATTTCGATACGGCCCTTGCCGCATGCCGCGAAATGAAAGATATTATTCTCAAGCCGCTTTTCGGATCTGAAGGAAAAGGCATGGTGCGAATCAGCGATGAGGAAACGGCCTACCGCGTGCTTCGCTCCTGGGAACTGAATCGCTATATCTATTATGTCCAGGAATACATACCACACTTTCAGCAGGATATCCGGGCCTTTGTCGTGGGGGATCGCCTCGTTGCCGCGATGCGCCGTACGGGGAATGGATGGAAGACGAACGTTTCAAAGGGCGCCGGAGTGGAGCCGGTGCGGCTGGGTTCTGAAATGGAGGCGCTTGCATTGAAAGCGGCGCATCTGCTGCAACTGGATTATGCGGGAGTCGACCTGTTGCCGGCGGAAGATGGGCAAACGTACGTTCTTGAGATCAACAGCATTCCGGGATGGCGCGGGCTGCAGAAAACCACGCCGCGGAATATCGCGGATGCAATAGTCTGCCATGTTCTGGCCGGTCTCCATTGCTGAATAAATCTGTAGTAGACTAAAAGCGGTCCGAAATTCAGGAATAAACCTGGATTTTTTCAGGTTCAATATGACAGACCCGAACGACATCTATCGCGAGCTGCTGGATCATTTGACTGACGGCATTTATT
>CAZLHW010000133.1:0-1827 GCA_964559085.1 uncultured Acidobacteriota bacterium
CGCCGCCGTTGGTGTCGCAAAGGACTATGATATCGGCTCCGCCGGCGACTGCCGCCTGCAGGGTTTGCAGAGCGTACTCAGGATTGGCCGCGAATCCGTCAAAAAAGTGCTCGGCATCATAGATAACCTCTCTCCCCTTGGACTTTAAGTAGGCGACAGAATTCTGTATGAGTTCGCAGTTCCTGTTAAGTGGTATTCGGAGCGCCGCATGCACGTGGAAGTCCCATGATTTTCCAAAAATGGTGACTACGGGCGTGGAGGCTTCCAGCAGGGCTTGAAGGTTCGGATCCTGCTCCGGCAGATTTTTTGCGAGCGCAGTGCTGCCGAAGGCGCTGATTTTGGCATTTTGCCATGTCTGCAGTGCGGCCTGGTGAAAGAATTCCGCATCCTTTTCGTTGGAGCCGGGCCATCCACCCTCGATGTAATGGACGCCGAATTCGTCCAGCTTTTTAGCCACCCGAAGTTTATCCTGCACCGAGAAAGCCACTCCTTCTCCCTGTGTGCCGTCTCTCAAGGTAGTATCGTAGATTTGTATATCCATGCGAGCCTCCGATAAGCTCCAAAAAAAAAGCCCTCACCCGCCTGGCGGATGAGGGCTTGGTGCACGCACCTGTGCAAGCCTTTATCCGCCGGGTGATACCCCGGAAATGTTAATAATGGCGATGCTGGCAAGCGTTAGCGAGGTGCGCTCGTTCATTAATACTGAACCCTTCTGACAACGCTACATTGCCACACGAAATCCTCATTTGCAAACAGAAATTCCTGGTACGCACCCATGCAGGAACCCCGCGGAGGGGAAAATCCGCCGCCGGCAGATCCGTCCTGCCGCGCCACTCATTGGCTGGTTCTTGGTATTGCGTTCCTTCGCGTTCTTCGGGGCTTTGCGGTTAGGCCGAATTAGCCGGTTGTCGTAAAGCACGCAAGGAATCGCAGCCGGCATGCAATGCAATCCAATTGTCGCCGCCCGTTAAAAGTTGATCCCCAAACGCGCCCCATAGGGACCCGGCGCGCCGCTCTCCCCGATGGAGCCCGAAGCAACGCCGAGCTGCGCGTAAGGGAATGCGCTCGGCACGTAATGCGTATCGAATGCGTTATCGACCCAGCCTTCCGCAAACCAGTGCCGGCCGCGCACGCCTCCGCGGAAACTTGTCAGGCTGTAGCGATCCTGGCCCATGGCGTTCGAGGAATCGTATTTAAAGGCGCCCGATAGACCTATCTGTGCTCTCAGGTAAAGCGTCGTATGGACCGATGGCGCCCAGGATATCTGTGTGCCCGCATTTGAATTGAACGTGGGTGTGTAGGGAAGAGTGTTGCCGCCTACCGCCTCGTTTATGCCCAGATTTGCATTGAAGGCAGTGCTGTTTCCAAGAAACCGTGCGCGCGAATAGCCGACCATTCCAAAAAGCTCCAACCAGGGGAATGCGAAAAATCTGGTTTCGAATTCCAGGCCCTTGCTGTTGGCGGCGCCGGCGTTGCCGATGAAATACTGCCCTCCGCTGAACGGGATCTGCTGATTGAGCTGCAGGTCGTTCCAGTCGATGTAAAAGAGCGCCACGGTGGATTCAAGCCTGTTTCCCGGCCATTTCGCTTTGTGTCCGATTTCGTAATTCCATGTGTGCTCCGGTTTGTAGGTTTCCGTTCCGGCCGGCGCGGGAACTCCCGTCGGCGCCGGATTGAAGCCGCCTGCCTTGAATCCCTTCGCGACGGACACGTAGACCATTTGATCCGGAGTGAAACGGTACGCAACGCTGAATTGCGGCGAGGTTTCCGAGTAACTGTCGCTGAACGACGCGGCGAGCGGAGGCGTCGGACCTCCGTTCGGTGCGG
>CAZLHW010000133.1:1837-9179 GCA_964559085.1 uncultured Acidobacteriota bacterium
TCCAAGGTCCGCTTCCTTGTCTTCATGGTCAAACCGCAGACCTGCCGTGATATGCAGCTTGTCGCGGATAATGAAGTCCGCCTGTCCATAGAGGCCCACTCCCCAGTCGTCCAGGTTGCTGGAGGAGGTGCTTACCATGCCTGGGAAAAAGCCGAACACGCTGGAAATGTCGTTCCGGGCATTCTGCTCGTAGTTCTGGTTGAAAACAAAAATTCCAGCCTGCCAGCGCACATTCACGGTATCCGCCAGCCGGAATCCTCTGTCTCTTGCGGAGGAAAAACGGAATTCCTGGGTGAATTGATGCTGATCGTCCTCGTTCTCCCTGATGGCGAAGAGGCCGCCGTTCGAAAGCGATGCGGTCTGATAATCCAGATCGGTGAGAGAGCGGTTTTTCCACCAGAGACCTCCGGAAATCGAGGCAAAATCGATGCCGTCGCCCTGGTATTCGAGCCGGAGTGTTGTCGATCCCACACATCGGCGTGTGTGTCCTTCAAAGTCTCGACTCACGCGGTTGGGATGCTCTCTGATGTAGCCAATGTCTCCGAGCGCATAGTCTCCGTCACGATCCCGTTCGCCCGTGAAAATCCATCGGATCTTCCATCGGTCATTGAGCTTGACGAAAAGCTGAGCCTTTCCGAAGCCGGCGGACCGTCTGTCGAGATCGCGATTGCTGAAGTCGTTTTTTGTATAACCGTCGCGCCCCGAATAACCGCCCGCAAGATTGAAGCTGAAACGCTCCCTGAGAAGCGGGCTGGAAACCGATCCGCGAATATCGCGATAGCTGTAATTGCCAAAGGCCCCCTGGGTCTGCGCGGTCCAGGCCTCCGATGCCGGGCGGCTTGTAATGTTGATGAATCCGCCGGCAGTGTTGCGGCCGTATAGGGATCCGCTGGGCCCGCGCACAAATTCCACCTGGGCGACGTCGGCCATTTCGATGTTCGAGGAAAAGCCGTTCAGCTGCGGGACGCCGTCTATGAAGGTGCTGACCCCGGGATTCGTCGGGCTTCCACCAATCCCCCTGAAGAATGGATTGCTGACCGCCCTTGCTGTGAATTCGTTGATGATCACATTCGGTGCGAATCGGGCCGCGTCCTTAACCGCGCGGATATCCGAGTCCCGCAGCGTCCCTTCGGTCACGGCCGTAACGCTGAGCGGGATTGAAAGCGCCGTTTCCGGCTCCTTGCGCGCGGTAACCATCACGGTTATCGGCTGCTTCGCAATATGCACCGGTTCCTCCGCTGCTGCCGCGGCTTTCTGCGCATCTCCGGAAATTTCCTGCGCGCGGGTCAAGGAGATTGGTCCGGCAAGCAAGGCGAATAGAGTAAGAAACCGTGTGAAATGATGGATAGGATTTGATGATCCGCATTTTTGCATTGTAGTCCCCTGATTGTGCGGGATGCACAATTTCCAAGCAAATAATGGGAAAGATTATGCTATGGCTTAAATGGAAAAAACAGCCACAAAAATTGAACGTAAGGCCTGTTTTTTGAGGTCAAACCACTTTTATCCTCTTACGGATCAATGCGATATTGTGGTCCGACCCCAATCCTGCTAGAGCTCGAGGTCCCGCAGATCAGGGTCTACGAGAAGAGGAGCCTCCGTTAGCGCCTGCACCTCCCCGGCAGTCCATTCGGGAGCAACCTCCTTCAAGACAAGACCGCGGTCTGTTACGTCAATCACGGCTATATCGGTAAAAATTTTATGGACGCAGCTCTTTGCAGTAAGAGGGAAGCTGCATTTCCTGACGATACGGGGAGCTCCTTCTTTGGTTGTATGAAGCATCATAACGATCACCTTCCTGCATCCTGCGGCAAGATCCATGGCCCCGCCCATGCCCGTGGCGGGTCGCCCCGGACGGCCCCAGTTGGCCAGGTCTCCATTCTGCGAAACCTGGTACGCGCCAAGAACAGCGAGATCCACATGTCCCCCGCGGATCATGTCGAAGGATTGACCGCTATCGAAAAAGCACATCCCGGGTTTGCGCGTAACAGGCTGGTCGGAAGCATTAATCAGCTCATAGTCCTTCTCCTCGTCCGATCCAAGGTCGCCATATCCCAGTACGCCATTCTCGCTATGAAAAAAAATCTGCCTGCCTTCCGCTATGAAATTGGCGCACAATCCCGGCATCCCGTATCCCAGGTTGATCACCATGCCGTCCTCGAATTCCCGCGCCACCCTCAGTGCAATGGTTTGTTCGTCCAGACGCGCTTTCATCTCGGCACCTCCACAATCCGTTTTACAAACAAGTGAGGCGTGACCACCACTTCCGGATCAATCTCTCCGGGCTGCACAATCTCATCCACCTCAACGATGGTGGTTTTGGCCGCCATAGCCATGACAGGGTTGAAACAGCGCGCCGTGCCCTTATAGACCAAATTTCCCAGGGTGTCTGCTTTGTGCGCTTTGATGAGGGCGAAATCCGCCGTCAGCGGCAGCTCCAGCAGGTATTCCCTGCCGTTGATTACCTTCTTTTCTTTGCCGGCTTCCACAGGAGTGCCTACGCCCGTTGTTGTGTAAAACCCGCCCAGCCCGCCGGCTCCGGCTCGAATTCTTTCCGCCAGGGTTCCCTGCGGGACCATCTCGATTTCCACCTTCCCCTCCCGGTGCGCCGTCTCAATGGGAGACGTCGGCGGCATGCCGCCGAGAGCGGGCACGGATCCAATGAATTTTTTCACCTGGCCCTTTTCGTATAAGATTCCTATATCCGGATATCCCCCTGGCTTGATTCTTTTGCTCAATTCAAAACCTACGCCGCCCTGATTCGAGATCACGGTCAGATCCCGGGCGCCTTGTTTTGCGAGGGCAACAATCAGATTGACCGGCAGTCCGCCCCACGAACCGAATCCACCGATCATGATTACGGCGCCATCAAAAATGTCCGCGACGGCGCTGTCGCAATCTGCAAATATTTTGTTTAACGCCATTGTTTTGTCCTCTTGCCCGATCCTGGATACTCAGCAACAGGCTCCGAATTGCTTCGCGAAGCTGTTATTGGCGACAAGACTACAAGGTTATTGGATAGCTGTCACCCGTTTTCTCTGCTGCAACGAGGCTGCTCCTGACAGCGTCGGCTGCAGCGCCGTAATCGCGACACTATGTAAATGTATATAAATCGGTTTCAGGCGCGGTAATGCCGTGAAAACTTGACCGATAGGGCTTGCAGCGATGCGGCCGCCGATAAACTGCAGACCCTCATCAAAGCTCTGGGAAATCAAGAGGCGAAAAAAATTGCCCCGGCTTGATGAATCTGTTCGCGATTTTGAGCGGAATGGTGCGAAGATTGTAGGCCCGAGAAAGGCAGATCATGGACGCGCCGCTTTTTTCTATCCGAAAACCACGACCGGCTTTTTAATCGAGCCGTGTGAACCATGGAAAAGGAACGAAGGCTATGGTTAAGAAATTCGATCACGTTGCCCTGGCGGTCAAGGACGCAGAGGAAGCCGTCCAGTCGTTTTCAAGACTGTTCGGATTTGAGGTAACGGAGCTGCATGAGGATGCCGCAGCCGGTTTCAAGTCGATCATGATATCCAAAGGCGAAATGTCGCTCGAGCTGCTCCAGCCCAATTCGCCGGACAGCATGATTCAGAAGTTCATCGAGAAGCGCGGGGGAGGGCTGCATCATATTTCCGTTCATGTTGATGACCTGAATGCGGAGATGACGCGATGGAAGGGGCTGGGGGTCCAATTTGTCACCGAAGAGCCGGCTTTGGTGAATGGATGCCGCGTTCTCTTCATTCATCCGCGCTCAACAAGCGGCCTGCTGATCGAGCTGAACCAGCGATGCTGAATCGGGGGCCGATTATATAAAGGACTCCATAATTTCGGAGATGACGGCGTCAAGGCCTCCTGGATTTTGCGCTTCAATGCGCTGGAGGATCTGGTCAACCCGGCTGCGCAACTCGGGATTCTGCATATCATCGAGCGTATGATAGTAGCCGGTTCTTCGGCCAAGTCTGAAGTTATTTCTCTCTTCCTGGCTAAGTGATAGATAGCGGTCAATGATGCCAAGCATCGTTTCCCTTGCTTCAGGCAACTTGCCGTCCAGTTCTTCCAGAAGGTTCAGGATATGGTCGCTCGCAAAATAGCTCGTGATGCCGTGCAGATTTTCGATCAGCAGCCTTAACTCCGCAACGATCGCGTCATCCTGCATCAGCTCCAGCTCGCCCGCTTCAATCTTCTTGTAAATAGGCATTACCGGCAATGCTTTGAACGTCCGGACGCGAATATAGTCGGGATCGATCTCGTTGAGAACTCTCGCGGTCTCGACCGCGTGCTCCTTCCAGAGGCCTTTCCCTCCCAGCCCCGGCATGATGTATTCCGAAAGCGAGATTCCCGCCTGTTTCACCTTTCTGCCGGCGTCAATGAGCTCACGCGCCGTCACCCCCTTCTGTACGAATTTCAGAATGGGATCGTACCCGGATTCCAGGCCGACATGAATGCGCGACAGGCCTGCGTCGTGAAGGTCCCGAAGCTCTTCGAGCGATTTTCGCGCAATGGTTCTTGCCCTGGAATAGGTCGTGATTCTCTCGATTGATGGGAATTTATTTTTCAGATAAGTCAGAATCTCGACAAGATCCTTTGTCCGTAAAGCCAGGTTATTGGCGTCCTGGAGAAAAACATTCTTGCCGCCCCGGTTCAGCCAGAGAACAATGCTCCGGTATCCCTCCGGAAGGTGGCGCGAGTTGTGCAGAAGAGATCGAGCCAGCGCCGGGGAAAACTCTCCTCCGAAACCCTGGCTCCAGGACATGGCTTTTATGTCCGAGACGATGTCGTGGATTGCGTCGATGTCTTTTTTTACTTCCTCCACCGTGCGCAGGCTGAAGAGCCGGCCCTTGTAAATGTGGCAGAATTCACAGCGGTTCCAGGAACAGTTCCTGGTGACACGGAGCAACAGACTCTGTGCCTCGCTGGGAGGCCGGATCGGTCCCTGTTCAATCTCAGGCATAAAATCCCTCGTGCATATTTTTAGAAAGTGAATTGTAGCATACAGACGGAAATCCCTCGATTAAAGCAGAGAGAGAGGCTATTTTGAGCCGTCGATCAAGCGCTGATACTTGGCCGGAAGCTTCAGTCCGGAACTCAGGCAGCTTAGGGGCCGCATTGGGAACGGGCCCTTGCCGTATAATGAATCGGAGAGCCGCTGTTTGCAAAGGAGCGATTATGAAAAAATGGATTCTGGTTCTGCTGATGATTTTCCCTGCCACAGCTTCCGGCGCTGAAAAGAGAGCGCTGGTTCTCGACGATCTGTACCGTCTCAAATCGCTTGGGGATTTGGTGCTCTCGCCGGATGGCAAAATGGTTGCTTTTACGGTGACAACATCAGATTTCCCCAAAGCGAAACAGAAGCAGGCCATTTGGCTCATGAATGCCGAGGGCGGAGGTCTTCGCCAAGCTACGGCGGGAGAATCCAGCGATTCGAGTCCTTTCTTCTCCCCGGACGGCAAGACGCTGGGCTTCATTTCCAATCGCTCGGGTTCCGACCAGATTTATCTCCTTCCTTTGAGCGGCGGGGAACCCGTCAAGCTGACCAATGTCAGCACGGGTATCTCGAGTCCGCTGTGGTCGCCGGATGGTACATTTATCATTTTCACCTCCTCGGTTTATCCGGAATGCGGCGCCGACGATGCTTGCAATAAAGATATTGCCGACACGTGGGACAACGGACCGCTCAAGGCACATCTGGCCGACGCGCTTTTATATCGGCACTGGAATGCCTGGAAGGACGGCAAAGAGAGCCACATTTTGGCTGTTGATCTCCAGGGGAAAGTGCGCGACTTGACTCCCGGGCCTTATGAATCCCCGGTCTTTTCTCTCGGCGGCGACAGGAATTATGATATTTCTCCCGACGGGAAATGGCTTGTTTTTGCTTCCAAGCGAGTGAGCGACCCTGCAGAATCCACAAATGCCGATCTCTTCCTTCAGAACCTGGGGGGTAAAATCACACCGGATTCAGCCCGCAATCTCACCCAGGCGAATGAAGCCTGGGATGGGGCGCCGCGGTTTTCTCCGGACGGCAGAGCCATCGGCTATCTCAGCCAGAGAGTGCCCCGGTTTGAATCCGACCTGTTCCGAATCGCCGTTGTGGATCTCGCTACCGGTGAAGCCAGACTGCTGACCGACCGCAATACGTTTGATAACTGGGCCAATGAAGTCCGCTGGGCGGCTGATGGCCAAGCGATTTATTTCACCGCTCAGGAACGGGGGGAAACCCCGCTGTATCGGCTTGTGCCCTCTTCCGGTGAATTGGAACGGCTGGCAGCGCATGCAACTTTTGATGCTTACGCTCTGGATCCTTCCGGAAAATTTCTTCTGGCCATCCGCCGATCGATTGGTGAGCCGGCTGAAATCTGGCGCTACGATTTCGTAAAGAAAATCGCTCCGAGGAGGCTTACATTTTTCAACAAACCGGTAGAGGATGAGGTGGATATTCGCCCTGCCGAGCGGCTTTCCATCCCCGGCGCCGGCGGGAAGCCTGTGGAGGTATTTCTCGTCAAGCCGCACGGGTTCGATCCCTCCAAAAAGTATCCGCTGATACTCAACGTACACGGCGGGCCGCAGCAGCAGTGGATGGATTCCTTCCGCGGCGATTGGCAGGTATATCCGGGGGCAGGGTATATCGTTGCCATGCCGAATCCGCATGGCTCCAACGGCTACGGCCAGGATTATTGCGATGCAGTCTCCGGCGATTGGGGCGGCAAGGGGTACGAGGATCTCATGAAAGTCACGGAGCATCTGTCCAAGCTACCCTTTGTGGACAAGGACCGCATGGGCGCCATGGGCTGGTCCTACGGCGGATACATGATGAACTGGATCGAAGGGCACGAGAATCCGTTCCGATGTCTCGCTTCCATGATGGGCGCCTTCAATCTCTCTTCAAAGTATGGCGCCACGGAAGAACTCTGGTTTCCGGAATGGGATCTCAAGGGAACACCGTGGGATTCCGAGGATTATCAGAAATGGAATCCGGCAAATCATGTGAAAAATTTTAAAACGCCGATGCTGGTGATATCAGGAGAAAAAGATTACCGCATTGCCTACACGGAATCTCTCCAGATGTTCACGGCGCTTCAAAAGATGAAAGTTCCCAGCCGCCTCGTCCTCTTTCCAAAAGCAGGACATTGGCCTTCCTGGTATGAGATGTCTTTCTACTACCTCGTGCACCTGGACTGGTTCCATAAATACCTGGGCGGCGCACCCGCGCCGTATGATGTGCAGCAATTCCTCCGCAACCGTATCTTTAAAAAGGATTGATTCGAGATTCGAGATTCGAAATTCGAGATTGAAAAACCGGCCGCGCTGCAAGCGCGGGGGCAGAGCAGCCCAGGGTGGAAGAGCCGAACGG
>CAZLHW010000134.1:0-9149 GCA_964559085.1 uncultured Acidobacteriota bacterium
CCGATAGGCCGGAGAGCGGCATCGGCGGTAACGGCCAAAACCCCTTGGGCCCGGATTCTGGCATCGATCAGGCTTGCAGCGGAGTCCTGATAAAGATCTCGAATGCGGATCTGAATTTTATTTTTCCCCGCATAGATTTCCAGGATGGAATAGCTCCCATCCTGATAGGCGTTATGCACGATTCCTTCGGTTTGAACCCATTGGCCGTCGTCACGTTTGATGTCCAGGGTCGACAGGGAGGTTTTATGAAGCGCAGGCATTCCGCCGGATCCGAGAAGCCTGAAATGGGCATTTGCCACAATAGGCAGCACGCTTCCTGCGGCGCTGATCCCTGTGATCTCAACGCTTTGCCCGAATTTCAAGGTTTTATCCTGCCGAGCCGGCTCTACGAGGATGCCGCCGCTTCTGTCCTGCAAATAAAGGAGCGGCCAATCAGGATAATAGTAGGTCACAATGCCCAGAATCCGCACAGGATAGTTGAGTCGGGCTTTATCAGGGGGCAGCCGGCGAATGGCTTCAGCGCTTGTCAGAAGGTTTTGTTTTTCCTGAGCCAGGGGGACGGCGACGCGGCTGCCCGTGAAGACTGCAATTAGACATGCGCAGCCCAGGAGGATCCTGAAAGGGGAAGGACATAATTGTGAAAGTCGACAGGAGTTCATGTGTGTGTCGCCCATCGTCAACATGCAGGCGCCGGATTCATTTACGACCGGTCCAACCCTTGCGGCGTTGGAATTCCGGAGGCGGCGTACCGATGCACAGAAATCCGGTCCTGCCGATCGTCAAAGATTCATATCGGGCTCAAGCCGACGCACTCTTAGCCATTTGAAACTAATATTTGCGGTGAAGATTTTGTTTCAAATCTTCAAGACACAAGCAGGGATTTATGGAGGCTGCGGGCCGGAAGGCGCGGACCGCGGCCGGCTCCTGCGCTGTGACAATTGCTATAAATGGAGCAGGTTCGGGCCTGATATCCGAAACGCAAAGACCCCAAGACTGGGAGCCCTTATCATGATACAATCACGGGTCTGTTTTTTTGGAGGAAGCGGTATGGTTCGAGCGGTTATCGCCGGGAGCGGCGCCTGCATCCCGCCCCATCGGGGTACGAATGAGATGCTGGCCACGTTTATGGCTGCCAGTGACGAGTGGATCCGGGAGCGAAGCGGGGGGGAAGCGCGGCACTATGTGGACGAAGGCACCTCAACCTCTGATCTTGCGTATGCCGCGGCAATCCAGGCTATTCAGGCGGCCGGGATTGATAAAAATGAGCTGGATCTCATTATCTTTGCAACCATGACACCCGATTATTATTTCCCCGGGTGCGGCGGGCTGCTGCAATCCAAGCTCGGGATAGGCCATGTGCCCTGCTTTGACATTCGGCAGCAGTGCGCCGGCTTTCTCTACGCAATGCAGCTTGCGGATGCACAGATCCGATCCGGAATGGCCAAGACAGTGCTCGTTGTCGGGGCGGAGACGCATACCGGTTTTATGCCATGGACTCCGAATAATTACGATTACATGTACGGCAAGGGGAACATTCCTCCGACGCCGGAAGAGTATGCGTGGAATACACGCTTCCGCAACGTAACGGTATTGTTTGGGGATGCCGGTGCGGCCGTGGTTCTTAAGGCGGAGGAGGGGGGGGACCGCGGCGTCCTCGATTGCATCCTTCGGACCAATGGGAACGATTTTGAGCGAATCTATGTGCCGGGGGCTGGGTTCAAGCACAGGCCCTATGTGGACGTGGAACAGATCAGGCGGGGCGACCATATCCCTGTAATGAACGGAACCTATGTCTTCCGGAACGCGGCTAACAGCATGGCCAGTGTCAGCAGGGAAATATTGGAACGCAACGGCCTGAGCCTGGACGACGTTTCCATGGTTTTGATGCACCAGGCGAATCTGCGCATTAATCAGCGCGTACAGAAGATGCTGGACATACCCGATAAAAAAATCCTCCACAACATTCACAAATACGGTAATACTACTGCGGCAACAATTCCTTTGCTCTGGGATGAAAGTGTGCGTACGGGCCGGATACCTGAGGGGGAGCGGGTGCTTCTGGTTGCTTTTGGAGCAGGGATGAACTGGGGAGCGCTCCTCCTGAGGGCTTAGCCCGAACATAGGAGGCAGCTGCATGTTTGACCATTGTCAGGACACTCAGGACACTTGATATGAACAAAGGATTTGATAAAGAAACGCTGGATCTAACAATAGAATCACTAAGGGACTTTACCGCTGCCCATCTGCCCGAAAAGAAACTGTTGGAACTCGATGCCAAGGACGAATTTCCATACGAAATCATTAAGGAAATGTGCGGGGCGGGGCTGGGCATTCAACTCCTCTTCATCCCTGAAGAATTCGAGGGAATGGGTGCGGGCGCATTTGATATCTACCGGATATGCGAGGAGCTGGCCCGAGTGGATTTGGGCGTAGCAACCGGTATCTTTGCAACATTTCTGGGCAGCGACCCGATCGTTTATGGAGGCACCTACGAGCAGCGGAAAAAATGGATGACCCGCATCGGCCAGGAAGGCCTGCTCATGGCCTACGGCGCGACAGAACCGGAAGCCGGCAGCGATCTGGGTGCCCTCCGGACAGTGGCCGAGCCGGTGCTGGAAGACGGCAAGGTCAAAGGCTACAAGATTACGGGCAATAAGCAATGGATCAGCAACGGCGGCTTTGCCGATCTCTATTCTATTCTTGCCAAAGCGCCGGGCGGTCCCAGCTGGTTTATCGTTGAAAAGGATGCGGCGGGACTCAGCCATGGCAACCCGGAAGACAAGCACGGCATCCGGGCCAGCAATACCGCGCGGGTTTCTCTGGATGGCGTCTATGTGGATGCAGACCGCCTGCTCGGAAACAAGGAGGGACAGGGACTCATTCAGGCGCAGCTGGTTTTCGGATATACGCGACTGATGGTAGCGGCATTCGGGCTTGGCGCCGGATGGGCGGCGCTGGACCGCGCCATCCCCTACTCGGTGGGACGCATTCAGGGCGGCGCTCCTTTATCTGAAAAACAGGGCTATACGCATAAGCTGATTGTCCCTCATGCCGTATTGCTCGAAGCGAGCCGTTCCTATATCGAAGAGACGGCCGAACGCCTGGATAGCGAAGATACCAACCTGAACACGGAAGGCGCGATCGCAAAATATCTGGCCACAGAGGCCGGAAACCTGGCGGCCGATGCCGCCATCCAAGCCTTGGGCGGCTACGGTTATACCCGCGAGTTCATGGTGGAAAAAATCAAGCGGGATGCCCGCATTACACGAATTTATGAAGGAACTTCTGAAATTATGGAGATGACAATCTGCCGCGATCGATGGCAGAACCATCTCAAGACGCATGGTCAGTTTTATCACGACCTGGCGCGTCAGCAGGAAGAGCTTCACAGACAGAATGGAGCTCTGGGAGCTCAGACCGTCAGCCATTGTCTGCATGCCCTTGCCGAGCTTCTCGAAACCGCCCGGTCGCAGCGGCTGACACGCCACCAGCATATCCTTTTCAAACTGGGAGAGTTGATTGCCTACGCAGAAGGCGCCGCAAGCCTTGCGCGTCGCGCGGCCCGCGCATTCCAGGGAACTCTGAATGCAAAGTCCCATCCGCGCTTTGCCAAGGATCCTCTGGCTGCAATGAGCAGAATCTATGCTCGCGACGCCGCCATGAAAGTGATCAGCGAAGGGGCTCGTTGGATCGGAGGATTGATCTCCGACGCCGACGCCATCAACCTCGAAAAGAAGCTGTTTATTCCTCAGATACATCGCGCTCAGGCGGGACTGCTTCAAGACATGGATTATGTTTGCGATGTGCTGTACGAACGAGTTTCGAAATAAACAGCAGCCACGAACTATAGGATTTATTAGAGATTCCGGAGGCATTTAAAATAATGAGAGTATCTGCAGCAGAGAAAGCTGTTGCCATCGTCGGGATTGGAGCCATCATGCCGGACGCTCCAAACGCGCCGAAATTTTGGCAGAACATCAGAGAGGGACGGTATAGCATAACGGATGTGGATCCCGAGCGGTGGGATCCGAAACTGTATTATGATCCGGATCCAAAGGCTCCGGACAAATCCTATACGAAAATTGGCGGCTGGGTTCGCGATTGGGAATGGGATCCGCTGAAATGGAAGCTGCCCATTCCGCCTCGCGTTGGTCTGTCCATGGACCTGACGCAGAAGTGGGCTGTGGTGACGGCCCGCGAAGCGCTGGCTGATTACGGATATCCTTCACGTCCCCTGAATCCGGAGCGCGTGGCTGTCATTTACGGTAACGCGATGTCGGGCGACATGCATCTCTATTCGGCTCTCAGAATTCTCTATCCGGATGTTGCCGAGGAACTTCTCAAGGCGCCGGGTTTCGCATCGCTGCCTGAGTCGTTGCGCAAATCGATCCTGGAGCAGGTGCTGGAAGGTGTGCGGAAAAAGCTGCCGCCGATTACCGAAGATACAATGCCCGGAGAACTTGCCAACATCGTGGCAGGCCGCATCGCTGCGCTGTACGACTTCAAGGGACCCAATTTTGTCGCGGACGCTGCTTGCGCTTCCACGATGGCGGCCATGACGGCTGCGATTGAGGGGCTCGTCGCCGGTCAGTACGACGCTGTTCTGACAGGCGGCATTGATGCGAACATGAGCCCGTCGAGCTACGTCAAATTCTGCAAGATAGGCGCGCTTTCGGCTACGGGGAGCCGGCCTTATGCAGAGGGATCCGACGGATTCGTCATGGGCGAGGGAGGCGCGACACTTTTGCTGAAGCGGCTGCTGGACGCGGAACGCGACGGGGATAAAATCTATGCCGTGATCCGAGGCATGGGCGGATCCAGCGACGGCAAGGGAAAGGGCATTACGGCCCCGAATCCGGTCGGGCAGAAGATCTGCGTTCTGAGGGCATGGAAAAATGCCGGGCTCCGCATAGCTCCCGGAGATCTGATTGAGGGGCACGGCACCTCGACGCCCGTAGGCGATGCCGTGGAACTCCAGGCTCTCGGCGAAATTTTCCAGGAGTTTAATCTGCCCCTTGGATCGGTGGCGCTTGGATCGGTCAAATCCAACATCGGGCACCTGAAGAGCGCCGCCGGCGCGGCCAGCATCGTCAAAGTGGCTTTTGCTTTGCGCGATCGTGTTTTGCCGCCGAGCCTCAATTTTGTTCGACCCAACCCGAATTATGACTTCTCCAAATCCCCGTTTTACGTCAATACGGAATTGAAACCATGGGATGTGAAGCCGGGTCAGGCCCGCCGCGCTGCGGTCAGCGCTTTCGGGTTCGGCGGCACCAACTTCCATGTTGTACTGGAGGAATACATTCCCGGACGCATTGCCGGCGAGAGCAAGAGCGTCTTTTCCGTTCCGGAATCCGTCCCGGCCGCCGGGCAGACCACCGGTCTCAAGGCTCCTTTGCGCGGCGCCCTCGTAATCGGTTCCGATTCGGAGGCAGGCCTTGTCCGGCGGCTGCGGACGCTGCAGCAGGAAATCGCTGCCGGCAAGGTTCCGGAAGTGGCGCCGCCGCAGGAATCGGACCTGCGCTCCGATGTTCGGGTGTCCATTGACTATGGAAATGCCGCCGAGCTGACGGATAAAATCGGAAGAACTCTCAAAGCATTCGAAGAAAACCAGGCCGCTCGATGGAAAGCGCTGCGCCCTAAGGGAATTTATCTTGGCAAAGGTCCGGCGCCCAAAGTTGCCTTCCTGTTTACGGGCCAGGGCTCTCAGTACGTCAACATGCTCCGGAACCTGAAGGAGACCGAGCCGATTGTCGCAAAGGTCTACGAAGAGGCCGACCGCGTCATGGAACCCCTGCTCGGAAAAACTTTAAGCAGCTGCATCTATTTGGACGAGTCGGATGAAGCGGCTCTTGCCGAAGCGGAGAATGGATTGAAGCAGACGGCGATTACGCAGCCCGCCGTGCTCGCGACCGAAACCGCTCTGGCGCGCCTGTTGGGTGCCTATGGCATTACGCCCGATATGGTGATGGGCCACAGTCTCGGCGAATATGGCGCCCTGGTTGCGGCCGGAGCCATTTCTTTTGAGGAAGCGCTCAAGGCCGTCAGCGCGCGCGGCAATGAAATGACGCGCTGTGCCCTGGATGACAACGGCATGATGGCGGCCGTATTCGGACCGATCGACAAGATCGAGCAGATACTTGCCACGGTCGATGACTATGTGGTGATCGCGAATATCAACAGTACCAAGGAAGCCGTCATCGGCGGGACCACCAAAGGCGTTGAAAAGGCAATGAAAGCGGTTCGCGACGCAGGCTACGTGGCCCGTCCGCTGCAAGTGAGCCATGCATTCCATACCAGGATTGTGGCCCCTGCCGGCGATTCTCTGGCAAAGATACTGGCGGGCATGGGGCTGCAGCCCCCCGTCATTCCGATTGTCACCAACGTAACCGGCGACTTTTATCCCATGGGGCCGGGAGTCGTGCCCGAAATGATCCGCCTGCTGGGAAAGCAGGTTTCCTCGCCGGTGCAATTCATCAAGGGCTTGAACACTCTCTACAACGCAGGCGCCCGTGTCTTTGTTGAAATGGGGCCGAAGAGGATTCTGTACGGTTTTGTAGAAGACGTGCTGGGCGATCGCGAAGGCGTCGTATCTCTTTTTACCAATCATCCGCGCATCGGCGATGCGGCTTCGTTTAACCTGGCGCTCTGCGGTCTCTATGCCGCCGGACTCGGCCTGGGCGCATCTCCAAAGCCGGCTCCCGTTGAAGTCCGTCCCGCAGTCGCCACGGCCGTACAGGCAACAATCCAGCCGGTTCCAACGCCGATGCCGGCCTATGCGGCGGGCAGACCGGCTGCGGCGCCGGCCGGGAGCGCCGGCCTGGAAACGGACCGGTACATGCAGTTGGGCAAACTGTTTACAGATTTCCTCGATAAGGGATTCCAGATCTATTCAGGCGGCGCGCGGACACAGGCTCCTGCGGACGTCTGCATCACGGGTGCTGCGCTCGGTTTGCCGGGCGTCTCGGGCGTGTTCGACGATGCAAACGTGGAACGCGTGCTGCGTGGCGATGTGTTTATCCGGCCGATCCCGATGCACCTGCGCGAGCAGATGGTCGAGAAAAATATCACCCGGCTGGTGAAGACGGAGACCGGCGAAGGCCGATTCGAATCGATTGAAAGCTTGAACGACGTCATTAAGCTGGCCGCGCGGGCGGAGGAATTTGACCTGGTCCGCGATTTCGGATTCCCCTCCGACCGATTGGCGGCCCTCGACCGGGTGACCAAGCTGGCGATCGGCGCCGGAATCGACGCGCTTCGGGATGCCGGCATCCCCCTTGTCATGCGCTACAAGACAACCACGAAAGGGACAAAGCTGCCCGATCGTTGGATGCTGCCCGATGAAATTCGGGATGACACCGGAATTCTTTTCACCTCCGCGTTTCCCGGATATGATGCGTATGCGGAAATCATCTCCGGCTTTTATCAGGACCGCATCCGCCGCGAGCGTCTGCGGGAACTGGAAAGCCTGTCGGCTCTTGCCGGGCGCTCCGGCTCCGGCAACGGCCTTGCGGAAGAGATCGAAAGGCGCATGGCCGCACTGCGCCGGGAAATTGAGCAGAACGTTTACCATTTTGATCGTCGGTTCCTCTTCCGGGTCCTCTCCATGGGCCACTCGCAGTTTGCCGAATATATCGGCGCCAGAGGGCCGAACACTGCCACGAATGCTGCCTGCGCCAGCGGCACACAGGCTCTGGCGCTGGCCAGCGACTGGATCCGAACCGGCCGCTGCCGCCGCGTGATCGTGATCTCGGCGGATGACATCACCTCCGATAACCTGATGGGATGGTTCGGGTCCGGCTTCCTGGCCTCTGGTTCCGCAGCGACGGGCGAAATCGTCGAGGAAGAAGCGACGCCTTTCGATCGGCGACGCCACGGACTCATCATCGGCATGGGCGCTTCGGCCCTCGTTTTGGAGTCCGCGGAAGCGGCGCGCGAGCGCGGCGTCCGGCCTATCTGCCAGGTGCTGGGAACCATTGTTGCCAACAGCGCCTTCCATGGGACCCGGCTTGATGTGACCCACATTCGCCACGTGATGGAAAAGCTGGTTTCGAATGTGGAGAGAGACTGGGGTCTCAACCGCTTCCAGATTGCACCTGAGACGGTCTTTGTGTCCCACGAAACCTACACGCCAGCCCGCGGCGGCAGCGCGTCTGCAGAGGTGTTCGCCCTGCGCCACGTTTTCAAGGAGGCTACGGATCAGATCCTTATTGCCAATACCAAGGGGGCGACGGGGCATCCGATGGCTGTCGGCATCGAAGATGTCGTCTCCGCCAAAATTCTGGAAACCGGTATTGTTCCTCCCGTCCCGAATTTCAAGGAAATGGATCCGGAACTGGGGTATCTGAATCTTTCCAAAGGCGGCCCGCATCCGGTCCGCTATGCGTTGCGGCTCGGCGCAGGCTTCGGATCGCAAATCTGTATGACGCTGCTTCGCTGGATTCCAACACCCGACGGCCGCCGCCCGGCGCCGAATGCGCTCGGCTTCGGCTATCGCATTGAAGACCCGGTCGCTTGGAACAACTGGCTGCAGCGGCTTACCGGATATGACAGCCCGCAGCTGGAAGTCGTGCCGCGGACGCTGAGGGTGAAAGACCAGGGTCCGACAAAGACCTTTGAGAATGGCAACGGCACGGCGGCGCTGGCGCCGGTTTCCGCTCCGGCCCCCGCGGCCGCCGCTGTGTCCGCTCCCGCGCCCGTTGCGCCTGTTGCTGCGGAGGATTCCACGCCGGCTCCGGCCCCCGCGGCCCGATCTGTGGATGCGGTACAGGCCGAGGTCATGAAAATCATTGCCGAGAAGACCGGCTATCCCACGGATATGCTCGATCTTGATTTGGATCTCGAAGCCGACCTCGGCATCGATACGGTCAAGCAAGCCGAAGTCTTTGCAGCCATACGCGCAACGTACAATATCCCGCGCGAAGACAACCTGAAGCTGCGGGATTTCCCGACGCTGGCGCATACCATCAAGTTCGTATACGACCGCCGTCCGGATCTGAAATCCGCCGCCCCCGCGCCGCAGGCGGCGCCGCCTCCGGCCTCGGCTCCTGCGCCCGCGGCTCCTGCGGCAGTGCCTGCAGCGGCGGCATCGGATCCTGTCCGGCAGGAGGTGCTGAGAATCATTGCGGAGAAGACGGGGTATCCGCCCGATA